>DATNGX010000429.1:0-4525 GCA_035605755.1 Candidatus Krumholzibacteriia bacterium | reverse complement strand
CGCGTCTTATTGCCATCCAACGCGGCCACCGCGCGCTTGGTGTCGCGCCTCAGGCTCGCCGAGGAAGCGGTTGAGACCGCGCGCATGGCGCGGCGTATCGTGACGGTCGCACTGATCGAAGATGAAACGTTGCGGATGGACGCGGAGCTGCCCGCGCACATGTGGACGATCCGTGACGGCCTGGGAGTGCTGGTGACCTGCGGCGATCTGCCCGCGGTCGATTCCCGGCTCGCCGGCGCGTGTCGCGTGGGGGCCAGCATGACTTTTTCCGGCGCGGTCCGCTCGGCGGCTGCAAGATTGGTGGAGCAGAAGAACCGGGTGCGCACTCTGGCACCCGTGAGCAAAGAGGAGTAACCATGGATTCCGTTCGAGTGTTGCTCGTGGACGACGAGCGCGACATCGTCGATACCGTCAAATACAGTCTCGAGCTGCGTGGCTTCGACGTGGACGTCTGCTACGACGGCGAAAACGCGGTCAAGAAAGCGCGCAGCGGACGCTATGCGCTGGTGCTTCTCGACGTCATGCTGCCGGGGAAGAACGGCTACGAGGTCTCGCGCATCCTGAAAGACGACATGGCGCGCGGCGACGTGCCGGCGTTCAAGATCATGCTCATCACGGCGCGCAAGCTCGACAACACGATCCGCGAGGAATTCGTCTCGACGTGGTCCAAGGCCGACGCCTGTCTCTACAAGCCCTTCGACCTGGAGGGACTGCTGGAGCGCATGACCCGGCTGCTCGAGCCGGCCGCGGTCTAGACGGGTCCGGGTTCGCGGGGTTGACGAAGCAAATACACTTCCACTAGGATAGCGGGCTCCACGGCTTTGCAATCCTGGTGCGAAGGTAGCTCAGTTGGTAGAGCAAGGGACTGAAAATCCCTGTGTCGGCGGTTCAATTCCGTCCCTTCGCACCATTTTCTTTCCCCGCCTGCTCGCTCCGGACCGCTTTACGCATTGCGCCTCAGGCGGTCGTGAATTAGTATTCGCGCGACTTTCTTTGCCGGGCGCCGTTTGCCCGGCAATTTCCATATTAAGCAGGCCACGATGATCAAGAGTTTGCCCGACAACATCCGCGTGATCCTCGAAGCGTGTCCGCCCCCCCTGGCCGACCGCGACAAGGCGTATGCCGTGCTGCGGCAGAGTTTTGCCTGCTACAACTCGTTTCACGCCGTCAGCATCCCCGATCTCCAGGACGAGGGCGAGTTCCAGCGCGAGCGGGCCCGCGTTCCCAACGATGAGTTCGCGCAGTGGATCCGCGAGCTCACCGAGAAGCCGCTGAGCTTGTACAAAGTGGTGGTGGCGTGCTCGCAGCCCGAGATGGAGCGCTGGCTCGACCGCGCGCAGTCGATCGGGTGCAAGGACGTCTTTATCGTGGGCAGCGATCACAGCAGCAAGGTGCTCCCGGCGGATGCCATGACAGTCGCCTCCGCCGCCGATCTTGCCAGCGGTCGCGGCTTCAACTGCGGCGGCATCATCATTCCGACGCGGCGCCGGCAGTTCGTGGCGCGTCCCGCGTCGGAAGACGAAGTGGACCGCGTGGTGGGGAAGATCAACGACCACGGCTTCACGTTCTTCTCGACGCAGATTCTCTACGAGAGCGAATGGATGTGCTGTCTCCTGCTCGATCTGGTGCAGCGCATCGGCGCGGAGAAGTGCCCCAAGATTTTTCTCACCTTCTCGCCCTTCGTCGTGCCCGAGGACATCACCTTCTCGAAGAAGACGCTGGGCGTGTACGTGCCGCGCGATGTCGAGCGCATGCTGAAGGGTTCGCGCAGCATGCGCGAAGCGTCGATCTCGAGTTTGATCGGCGTATGGGAGCGCATTTCGACGTTCGCGCGTGAAATCGGCTTTCCCGAAGGCCGGCTGGGCGTGAACGTCGAGTACCTGGACTCGCGCAATCCGCGCTCGGTGGATGCTTCTTTTGAGCTCGCCGAGGAATTCGGCCGCATCTTCAGGAAATAGTCCTCCGACTCCGTGCGTCCACCCCGATGCCGGTAGATTCCCGCCTCAATATCGTCTCCGTCGACGTGAAACCGGTTCGCGTCGACCTCTCGGATCCATTCGTGATCTCGCGCGGCGCGGTGTCGTCGGCAGCCCTGGCCTACGTGCGTGTGAAGCTCGCCGACGGCACGGAAGGCTTCGGCGAGATTGCGCCGTTCACGGCCCTCACGGGTGAAACGCTGGCGCGAAGCATGGCGACGGTGAAGGAGGTCTCCACGTTGCTGCTCGGTTGCTCCGCTGCCGACTGGGAGTCGCTGGGAGCGATTCTGCACACGGTCGCGGCGGGCGAGCCGGCCGCCCGGTGTGGTCTCGAGTGCGCCATGGTGGATGCACTGGCGCGCGCGCGCGGTGAAACCTTGTTCGAGCACTGGCGTGTGCTGGGCGGGACACCGGCGCTCCGCGAGCACGAGACCGACATCACGCTTCCCATTCTGGAAGAAACACGCATCGACGAGCTCGCCGCGCAGTGGCACGCGCGCGGCTTTCGCATCTTCAAGATGAAGGTGGGGAGCGATGTCGACGCCGATGTACGCCGTGTTGAGAGACTCGCCGCGAAGCATCCCGATGTGGACTTTATTCTCGATGCGAATCAGGGATTTGATCTGAAAGGTGCTCGGGAGTTCGTACGTGCGCTCGCGCCGCTCGTCTCTCGCGTCCGTCTTCTGGAACAACCCGTTGCACGCGACGACCTGGACGCGATGAGCGCACTCACAGCCGACGCGAGAGTGTCTATCGCCGCCGACGAGTCGGTGTTCTCGCTGGAAGACGCGAAGCGTGTGATCGCGAACAAGGCCGCCGACTGCATCAACCTCAAGATCATGAAGACGGGGCTGGCCGACACCGTCGCGGTGGCGCGCGCGGCCAAACAGGCCGGGCTCGCGCTCATGATCGGCGGCATGATGGAGTCGCGCCTCGCCATGTCGTTCTCGTTCTCGCTCGTCCTGGCCACCGGCTGGATCACCCACCTGGACCTCGACACACCCCTTCTCATGGCCCATGACCCGGTGGAGGGCGGCTACCAGTACCGTGGGCCGATGCTGACGCTCTGGGATGAGCCGGGAGTGGGGATTCGGCCAGAAATCTTCCGCTAGCCGGAAGGGGTTGCCACCGCCCTTGCCCGTCGGCTACCATTCGCGGCTGCTTCGCGATTCGCGAAGTTCACGCCGCTGGAACCCAGCGGTGGTATCCCTGTATAAGGCACGTCTGTTTGTAACCAAACTCCAGAACCATATAGAAGCCGAGGTGTTGCGATGGCGGACGCGTCACGTCGCATCATGATCGAGGCGGCCGGG
Source organism: Candidatus Krumholzibacteriia bacterium (assembly GCA_035605755.1). Lineage (GTDB taxonomy): Bacteria > Krumholzibacteriota > Krumholzibacteriia > WVZY01 > JAKEHA01 > JAKEHA01. Next base: position 1,236 of record DATNGX010000429.1, on the reverse strand, counting down.
CTCTCCAAGTTTTACGGGCCCTTCGTCGCCATCAAGGACATCAGTTTTTCAATTCCCGAAGGTCAGATCGTCTCTTTCCTGGGCCCCAACGGCGCCGGCAAGTCGACGACCATGAAGATCCTGGCCGGCTATCTGGCCGCGAGCCAGGGCACGGCGCGCATCGCCGGCTTCGACATGACCACGCAGCGCCTGGAAGGCGCGCGTCATCTGGGGTACCTGCCCGAGAACGGTCCTCTTTATAATGACATGACGCCGATCGAGCTCCTGCGCTTCTTCGGCGAAGCGCGCGAATTGGGCGCCGCGCTCAAGAACCGCATCGACGCGGTGATCGCACAGTGCTCGCTCGACGGTGTGACGGAAAAGCCGATCGGCAAGCTCTCGCGCGGGTATCGCCAGCGCGTGGGTCTCGCTCAGGCGTTGTTGCACGATCCGGCCGTTCTCATCATGGACGAACCCACCGCGGGTCTCGATCCCAACCAGATTCACGATTTCCGCGACAACATTCGCGTCCTGGGACGCACCAAGACCATTCTCATCTCGACGCACATCCTGCAGGAAGTGGAAGCGGTGGCGGATCGTGTGATTCTTGTGAACGACGGACGCCTGGTGCTGGATGGCGCACCGGCGGCGTTGCGTGAAGGTGGTTCGCTGGAACAGAACTTCTACCGGCTGACCGGCGCCGACAAGCGCGCCGCGCGCGCGGGAGGCCGGGCATGAAGAAGCTCAACGTGAATTGGGCGGTGGTGCGCGCGATCGTGCGCCGCGATCTGCGCCTGTATTTCTCGAATCCGACCGGCTACGTCTTCATCACGCTGTTCATCTTTCTCTCTGCCGCGGCCGCGTTCTGGCAGGACCGTTTCTTCCTGAACAACCTGGCCAACCTGCAGCAGCTCGACAACGTCTTCCCGTACCTGCTGCTCTTCTTCGTGCCCGCCATCACCATGGGTGTGTGGGCCGACGAGCGCAAGCAGGGAACCGAAGAGCTGCTCTTCACACTGCCGGCTACCGATTTCGAAATCGTGCTCGGCAAGTATCTCTCGACGGTGGGTGTGTACACGGGCGCGGTGCTGCTCTCGCTGACGCACCTGATCGTGCTGTTCTGGCTGGGCAAGCCCGACGTCGGTCTCATGCTCGCCAATTACATCGGCTACTGGTTCGTGGGAGCGATGTTCATCGCGGTGGGCATGTTCGCGTCGCGGCTGACCGCCAACGCCACGGTGTCGTTCATCCTGGGTG
>DATNGX010000428.1:0-2269 GCA_035605755.1 Candidatus Krumholzibacteriia bacterium | reverse complement strand
ATCACCGATGTGGAATCCGTAACCGCGGCCGCGTGCACGGGCGCATTCGCAAACAAGACGAGAACCGATGCGAGAGCCAGAAGCTTCATGTGTGATTCCTTATTCTCCCATGTCCGGTCGCATGCGAACAAACACCGGCTCGCGGAGCGTGTCGTTGGAAGTCATCGAAGCATACTGCACTTCACACCATAGAGTCGGTTGGATCCACACGCTTACCGCGTCGTCCACGGGCTTCTCCTTTATAGGGCGTTTGCCCGTGGGCACCTTCGACACTTCGTCCCACACCGCATCCAGTGTGCGGTTGTCGAAGCCGGTGCCCACCTTGCCCAGATAGTGCAGCTCGTCGCCGTTCGGCTTGGCGAGGTGGAGTCCGCCGAACACGCTGGCGCGGTCGCCTTTGCCCCTGGTGTAGCCAATGATGAGGCAGTCCATGGTGCGGCGCGTCTTGATCTTGAGCCAGGTGTCGCTGCGGCGTCCGGGCGTGTATGGACTGCCGAGCTTCTTCGCCATGATGCCTTCCAGCCCGGCTTCTTTGGCGGCGTCGAACAATGCCACGCCGTCGTCCATGGTCTGGCTCACGCGATACGGATTCTTCTGGGCCTGCTTGATCGCATCCGCCATCCATTCGCGGCGGCGTTCCACGGGCTCGTTGATGAGGGGGCGGCCGTCGAGATAGAGACAATCGAACACGTAGCAGATGGCAGGGTTCTTGTTGCGCGCGCGCGCGGCCGCCTGCTCGCTGCGCTGGCGCATGCGGTTGATGACCTCTTTGAACATGGGCCGGCCGTCTTTGTCGAGGCACACGATCTCGCAGTCAAAGAGCGCGCAGTTGGCGCGGAATGAATCTTCGGGCTTGAGCAGCTCCGGAAACGCAATCGTAATGTCGTTCTGGTTGCGCGAATGAATGCGCACCTTGCCCTCATCGAGCGAGATCATGGCGCGGATGCCGTCCCACTTCACCTCGTACATCCAGTTCTTCGATTTCGGCACTTCGGTGGAAATGTCGGAGAGCATGAACTCGATGGGTTCGGTGAGATAATCCGTCTGCGGAGTATCGACGCGCTCCAGCAAATTGTCCTTCCCGCGCGTCGGAATGATGCGGTACTCGCCCGTCAGCCCGCGGCTGGTGAGACGGATGTACTTGCTGTCTTTCTTGTTCTTGGTGATTTCGTAGCGCCCGCTCGCGTACACCCACATGTCCCCGCCACCGTATTCACCCTTGGGAATGCTTCCTTCGAAGGTCAGATACTCGATGGGGTGGTCCTCGGTCTGCACGGCGAGACGCTTGATGCCGGGACGCGGTGGCAGCCCTTTGGGCACGGCGTACGACAGAAGCACACCGTTCTCTTCCAGGCGAAGATCGTAATGCAACCGCGACGCGTGATGTCGGTGCACGACGAAACGGTTGGTTCCGTCTTCTACTGAACCGCCTGCCGGTTCGGGGGTGCGTGAAAATTCACGTTTCTTGGAATAGGTTTCCAGTTGCTCAGCCGTTTTCCGCTTGCTTGACGGCGCGAGCTTCTTTTTCGCCGCGCGTGGCGCGGCGTGCTTTGTATGAAGCTCCACGGCGTATGCTTCCATGCCTTCCCACGCGTCGCCCTGTTCTTTCACCAGCTCGGGCACATTGCGCAGCGTGAAGTCGCGCACGCCGCCCGTCTTGCCGAGCTGGGCCCAGGTGAGTGGCATCGATACGGTCGCGCCTTGGAGGCCGCGCACGCTGTACGCGGACACGATCGTCTGCGACGGACGATTGCGGAAGATGTCGATCAGAATTTTGTTGTCGCGCTGCCCCTTCGGAATCTTGAGCGTGCACGTTTTCTGGTGCGCCAGCACGAATGGCTTCGCGATCGTGCCCGCCGCCTCGAACACGGTATCGAAGTCCCACCTGGGCTCGATGGGCGCGCAAATGTGAAGGCCCTTGCGGCCGGTCGTCTTCACGAAGGTGTGATAGCCGAACTTCTCGATCTCTTCTTTCAGGAGATAACCATGCTCGACGATCACATCCCACGGCGTGCCGTCGGGCGGATCGATGTCGAAGACGAAGTAGTCGGGATTGTCGCGGTGCGCTGCTTTGCAGTGCATCTGGTGAAGCTCGATGCACGCCATGTTGGCGAGCCACACCAGCGATGCATCCTCGCTGGCGACCACATAGTTGATTTTCTTCTTCTCGTCGCCGATCTCCGCCGTTTCCAGCCACTCCGGCACCCAGGTGGGAAGATTCTTCTGAAAGAACTTCTCGCCGTGAATGCCGTCGGGGAATCGGACCAGG
>DATNGX010000427.1:0-4619 GCA_035605755.1 Candidatus Krumholzibacteriia bacterium | reverse complement strand
GCAGGCGGCCGCCGGACCGGGAGCCGAGCTGTTCAACGCATCGCAGTTTCCGGCGGGAGTTTATTTCGTTCGCATGCGCGCGGCGCACGGCGAGCTGATCACACGGAAGTTGGTAGTGATTCGCTGAGCCGTGGAGACATCAATAAGAGGCCCGTCGCGTGTAGCGGCGGGCCTTTTTTGTTTCGCAGCAATAGCGTTCGCTACGGCGTGTAGTGGAGAATTGTGCCCGCGTCGCCGACGGCGTACACGCTGTCAGCGCGCCGGGTGAAGACGCCATACAGATCAAACACGGTCCCGCTCGATGAGGCACTCCACGCCGAGCCGTTGTAGTGCAGAATGGTTCCGTTCGCGCCGGCCGTCCAGATGTTGGACGGCGTGAGGCCGTGCACATCGTAGAGATTGGCGCTCGTGCCTGACGTCATCGTGGCCCACGACGAACCGTCGTAATGCGCAATGGTTCCGCCATCGCCCACGGCGTACACGTTGCGGCTGGTGAAGCCGAATACGCTGGAAATATTATTGGACGTGGGCGAGTCCATGAAGGTCCAGTCGCCGCCGCCGGAGCGCACAATCGTGCCGCCCACGCCGACCGCGTAAATCGAATCCGGCGAAGCACCCCACACGCCGAAGTAGTTCACCGCGGGTCCTACATCCACAGCACTCCACGTGCTCCCGTTCAACGCCAGCACGGTGCCGCCGGCTCCCACCGCGAACGCGCGTCCATCCTGGAAGCCGAACACATCGAACAGATCATTCGACGTGTGGCTGTTCATGGCACTCCACGAGCTTCCGTTGTAACGCAGAATCACGCCGCCGACCCCGACTGCAAGTGCGCTGCCGTCGGTGTTCATCCAGACATCGCACAGGCTGCCGTCGGTGCCGCTGGGCTTCGTTCCCCACGAGGCACTCCTCAGATGATCCGCGGTACCACTGGTGCCCACCGCGATGACTTCATCCTTGGCGCTCCAGACACTCCAGAGCAGCTCGCTGGTCCCGCTGTTCATCGACTGCCATGTGGGGCCGCCGGATAGCGCGCGGCGTGATGCGCTGGAAGTCGGGGACGAGCCGTCCCGCGCGCAGGCTCCGACGCTCGCAACGAGCACAAATACAATCAAAACGCGCGTAATGCGAAGCATGTGACAACTCCCGCGTTGGCGATTCAGGGCTGCCCGAGGGTGTTTTATTATAGCATGGCCGCGCCTCTGCTATACTCAAACGACACACCCGATGAGCACGGCTTTGAAGAAAGAAAAGGCGCTTCGCGCCAGAACACCGAGCGCGAAGCGCTTCGCGCTGTTCGCGGCCATGCTCGTGGTGTCCGGTGTGATCGCGCTCATTCTCGCCGAAATCGCGCTGCGCCTGTTTCCCATCCCCGGCATCATTTTTCATAATTATTACTACGATCCGGTTACGGGTGGAAAATACTATCCGAACAGCACGGTCACGTTCCGCGGGGATGATGGGATACTGATTCGCCGCAGCGTGAATTCGTGGGGGTTCGTCGATGTCGAGCACAACCTGGCGAAAGCACCCGGAACGCTGCGCATCGGATTTTTCGGCGATTCGTACGTGGAAGCGCTGCAGGTTCCCCTCGAGGCCACCTTCTTCCGGCTGATCGAGAACGACATCGATCTGCGCACCACCGAGCTGGAACGCCTCAAGACCCACGATGGCAAGACGACCAACGCCGTCGAAACCATCGCCTTCGGAATGTCGGGACGCGGCGCGCTGCAGTCCTATCTCGAGTGTACGAACTGGATGGAGAAACTCGACCTGGATTACGTCGTGTACGTGTTTGTTGAAAATGATCCGGCGGACCAGATCAAGCAGCTGAAGGGCCCCGGCCTGATCCCATACCCGATCGCCGAAGGCGATTCATTCACAGTTGATGATTCCGAAATCAGGGCGCAGGCCTACAAGGCGTCGTGGTGGCACCGCGGCATGCAGCGCATCAAGTCCAACTCGCTCGTGGTGAGCACCATCGAAGGCCGGCTCAAGCTGCTCAAGTCGTACGGAGCCAAGCGCACGGTGACGCAGGCGGATCGCAACGGCGCGGCGGGCGCGGTCGGATATGCGCCCATGGCGCCGTCGGCGTGGCCGCCGGAGCTGGTGCCGACAGGATGGGATCTGCAGGAGCGCGTGATGGACAAATGGAGCCGCGCGGTGAAACACGGCGAACGCAAGTTCGTCATCATGCACGTACCGCGTGGAGAGGAAGTGCTGCGCATTCCGTTCGCAGAGCAGGACACCTGGGCCACGCGACTCCAGGCCTACTGCACCACGCGCCACATTGCACTGGTGGAACCGACTCCGCTGTTCGTCAAGCGCGAGGACGCGGGCCAGAAGATGTACCACAATCATTTCACGCCCGACGGGCATCGGGCCTTCGCGGAGAGCTTTGTAGATTATCTATTGAAAAGCGCGAAATAGCGCGCGTCAGCGCGCTGTCTTTCTCAGAGAATCAAAGAAGCTCAAATACCGTGGACCCAGCACCGCGGGAGAGAACCGCTCACTGACCACGCGCCGCGCGCGTTCACCCGCCGCCTTCATCTCACCCGGGTTTTCAAGCAACGCCCGTAACTTCTTCTCCATGTCATCCAGGTCAGTGCACAACGCACCCAGCTTCTCGTTGGCGAGCAAGCCGTTCACGTCGTTGAACGAAACCACGGGAACGCCGTGATTCCACGCTTCCAGGTACACGTTCGGGAAGCCTTCCACCACCGACGTGTTCACCACCACCGACGCCCGTGCAATCTCGCGAATCACATCTGAATTGGGAAGCCATCCCGTGAGACGGATGTTCGCCACGCTGCGCGCTTCACGTTCGGTTGCGGCCGCATGGTCAACTTCCGTGGTGGTACTGCCACCAACGATTACAAACTCCCGATTCGGAAAACGCCGTGCGAGCTCGACAAACAGCTCGGGGCGCTTCACGGGCCGCAAGCCGCCCGCCCACAGAATCGGTCCGCTGACATCCGCCCGCGCATTCGCCACCGGTAGCACGCCATTGGAAATTGCCACCACCGGAGTGCGCAACGAGCGCTGCGCGACCGCGAGCTGCGCGTCGTTCTGAACCACCACGCCATTCGCGCGACGCAGCCCGTACATGAACATGGTCTTGTCGCGCAACCCGTCAATCAGCACGTCGCGAAACGAAAAGTCGGTGTCGCTGCCGGCGCCGTAAACGAACCGGCGCCCGTGCTTGCGCGCAAAATGGGCGACCAGACCGGTAAGCATGCCGGCGTTGCGCTGGTAGTAGATGTCAGCGTCGGCGCGCGCGAGCGCATCGTTGATTCCGGTCATGCGCGGATGAAAAAAGCGCAGGCCGGGAAGGCCTTCGCCGCTTCGAAACGCGCTCTCGACCGGATAGGGGACGCGCACATCCTCGGGCAGATCCGCCACCACCAGGGAGACGTCCACGCCCTGGTCTTTGAGCGCGCGCGCCACGAAAGCGGCCTGCACCTCGGCCCCACCGTACTTGGAGCGCGGCGTGGTGTCGAAGTAGGCGGCGAGGTTTAGAGAGACGACGCAGACTTTCATCGCGGGGGAATGCTAACTGCCATAAGAATCAATATTGTAACACACCTTCCCGGTGTGTTTTAATTGTGGAAATAAGGGCCGTTTCCCGCCCCGCACCGCCCCTGTAGCGGAGACCCGCGTGAAGCAAAGTTTGTACTCCATGACCGAGATTCTCGGCGTAAACCGTATTTCCGCTGCCCTGCACCGGAACCGGCCGGTCGTCCTCACGTTTCACGGCGTCACCTCGGACACCTCCGACACCATCTGTAACGACGAAGGCCTTCACCTGTACCGGCCGCTCTTCGAGCGGTTGATGCAGCATGTCGCGCGGTATTACAACCCGGTTCCGCTCGCGCGGGTGGTTGACTGGCTGGAAGGAAAGGACGGCCCGCTGGAGCGCGCCGTCTGTGTCACCTTCGACGACGGGTTTCGCAATGTGCTGACCGAAGCCGGTCCGGTGCTCAAGCGTCTCGGCATTCCGTCCACGCTGTTCGTCACCACCGATTTCGTGTTCAAAAAGCAGATGCTGTGGCCGGATCGACTGGTAAGCGCTATCGCGACCACGCGCGAAGCGCGTCTGGAGATCGAAGTGCGGGATGCAAACCATTCCTTTGATCTCACGACGCGCGATGCAAAACTTCGCACCAATACTGAATTGAACGCCCTGTGCAAGTCCGTTTCACAGGAAGAACGACTGGTTCTTCTGGGTGGAATCATTGAACGCCTGCACGTCGACGAATCGCAGCTCCTTTCCGCGTGGGAAGGATTCCGGCCCATTGATCCCGACGAGATGCGCCTGTTGCGCAACATTGGCATGACCGTCGGCGCACACACGTGCAGTCATCCGATATTAGCCCGGCTGACGGCGGCAGAACAGTCGAGGGAGCTCACAGAATCAAAGAGTTTGATCGAAGGGGTCACAGGCTACGCCTGTGACCAGTTCGCCTACCCCAATGGCAGTCCCGGCGATTTCGAAGACGGTACGCGCGCGCGCGTCATCGAGGCCGGCTATCGCTGCGCATTCACCACCATCAAGCGGCGCATGTCGCGTGCCGACGATCGCTTCGAAATTCCACGCTGCACGCTGACTCATAACCGCG
>DATNGX010000426.1:0-3967 GCA_035605755.1 Candidatus Krumholzibacteriia bacterium | reverse complement strand
CTGGACGACGTAGACCTCGGTGTTGGGGTCCTTGTTGTACTCGAAGATCGGCCCGGGCGTGATGTCCTGGCTGTAGTAGAGGTAGCGCCCGTCCGGCGAGAAGGCCGGCTCGTTGACGTCCTTCTGGTCGTTGGGCTTCTTCGTCATCTGCAGGCCGCCGCCGCCGCTCCGGTGGTAGAGCCACATCTCGCCGGCGCCGAGGGAGCGCTGGGCGGTGAAGTGCTTGCGGGCCACGATGTACTCGCCGTCCGGGGTCCAGGACGGGCTGTTGAGCAGCCGGAACGACTCCTTGCTGACCGCCCGCTGGTTCGAGCCGTCGCGGTTCATGATCCAGATGTTGTCGCCGCCCTCGCGGTCCGACGTGAAGCTGATGCGACGGCCATCGGGCGAGAACCGGGGCTGGACTTCGAAGGCCGCGCCGCCGCGGACGAGCTTCGCGTCACCGCCCGTGATGGGCATGATGTAGATGTCGCCCAGAAGGTCGAATGCGATTTCCTTCCCGTCGGGTGAGACGTCGAGGTTCATCCAAGTGCCCTCATCGGTGTCGAACTCGATGGTCTTCGACGGGCCATGCTCGGCCTGAACGTCCCACTTCTTCTTGTCTTTCTTGTCTTTGTCGGCAGCGTGGGCGGTGATGGCGATCAGGAGAAGACAGACGGGCACGAGATAACGAAAACGCATACGGGCTCCCGGGGTTTGGACGTGTGAGACGGGCAACTCGCCGCATTTTAGTCGAGAGCGGGCGGGATTACAAACAGGCGAAACCCGGGACGTCTATTATGATAGAATCCGGGACCGGAGGCGAAACTCGTGAAGCTTCTCTTGCTCGCACTGCTGCTCGTGACCTCGCCGGATCAAGGCGCCGGCACCGACAGCGTGCAGGTCGCCCCGGTCGACTTCCATACACCTGCATCCCCCGGCCTTCAAACCAGCCTCGGCGACTACCTGCTTCGCAGCGGCGGACCGACCGGAGGCTATCTCACCGTCTCGCTCGACCCGCGCGGGCCGCAGTGCTATACGCCCACCAACCGCTTCAACGCCATGTTGAACGGCGCCGGTGCGGCGACATCGATGGCCATGTTCCTGGGAGCGATCGGCACCACGCTGGGATGGTTCAGTGAGGACACGTCGTGGGCCATTACCGGTGCGATGGCGGCGGCGGGAGCGATCTACGCGGGGACTCACTTTCAGGCTCAACCCACGCTCCAGTTCAACTGGAACGAAGAGTCGGTAATTCCGGTCTCACCCTCGCGCTAGACCTTCGACTCGATGCGGCGGTCGGGGGCGAGCCAGACCAGAGCCACCAGCACGTACAATCCGATCGATAATGGCGGCCATACGAAGGCAAGCGGTACGGCGGCCATGTACGCCGCGAATGATGCCTTCCCCTTGAGATCGGATCCCACCGCCTCGCGCAGGCGTGTGTTGGCATCGAGCCGCACGATTCGTTCCTTGAGTATCAGCCACGCAATCGACGCGCACAGGAGCACGCCGCCGTAGACCGCCACCGGCAGTGGTGCCTCGTGATGCTCGCTCATCCACGCCGTGGTGAACGGAATCATCGAGAGCCAGAACAAGAGGTGCAGGTTGGCCCACAGCACACTGCCGCTCACGCGCTCGGTGATGTGCAGCAGGTGATGGTGGTTGTTCCAGTAGATGCCCAGGATCACGAAGCTCAACAGATAACTCAAGAACACCGGTAACAGCGGGCGCAATGCGGCCAGCGTTGCCTCGTGCGGCGTCTTGAACTCGAGCACCATGATCGTGATGAGGATCGCGATCACGCCGTCCGAGAATGCTTCCAGTCGCGTGGTGTTCAATGCTAGCGAACCAGCACAATTTTCTGGTTTCTGACCTCCGTCTTCGTCTCCATGCGCACATAATAGACCCCGCTTGCTACGCGACGGCCCGCATTGTCACGACCGTCCCAGTCCGCTGAGATGTGCCCTGTCGGGCGCTGCCCCTCCACGAGAGTACGGATGCGCGCGCCTGTGACGTCGTACACGCCGATGCGCACGTGGTCGCTGGCCGGCAGCTCGTAGTCGATGCGCGTCGACTGCGAGAACGGGCTGGGCACGCCCGGGTGCAGAGCAAGCTCGGCGGGCGGCGTGTCGTGCACGCCGGTGACGCCACCGGATAGATCCACCTTGAGCGAGTAGTTCCCGGTCTGATCCGCGCCGACGTCCTCCACCACCACGGTGTAGTAGCCGTCCATCGGCAGCGTGGGCGAGATGTTGTCGCTCGACGTCGTGATGAGTGACGAGCCGCCGTTGGGCGGATACAGCGCCACCTGCGTGTCCATCAAACCGGCCGTTGTGATCGCGGTGATGGCGGCGGTCATGCCGGTGATTCCGAAGAACGTGTAGCCATCCGCATCCGCGATCGAATAGATCGTCCCGAGCTTGACCACATTGTCCGCAATGGGCCCACCGTCGGTCTCACCGCTTCCGGAGTGCGGGCCCGCGGTCACGTTCAGCACCGACATCGTGTAAGTGCCCGCCGCGTCGTAGCCGTTGTCCTCGATCACGATCGTCCAGGTGCCGCTGGCATTGCACAGAAAATCGAGCCGGTCGGCGCTGGTGGAGGTCAGATTGGCGGCGCCGTTGGGCGGGTAGGCGACGATCAAGGTGTTGAAGAGCGCGCCACCGGTGGCGACAGCGTCCACCAGAATGCGTTGCCCGTACGTCGCGCTGATGGTGTACGCGTCGAGATCCGCAATTCCGCTCACGCTCCCGCTGAACACCTGATTCGATACGACCGGTCCGCCGTTGCTGTCGCCGCCGTTTGTCAATGGACCCGCGGTCACGTTGAGATACGAAACCGTGTACGTGCCCGCATTGTCGTTGCTCAGATCTTCCACCACGAGCGTGTAGGTACCCGAGCGCTGCAGCAGCACTTCCATCTGATCCGCGGATGTGGTGCCTTCGTTGGTGATTCCGCCGGGCGGATACAGCGTCATGTTTGTGTTGTTGCTCGCGCCGGTCGCGACGGCGGTCAGGACGACGCGCTGCCCCGCCGTACCGGCGAAGGTATAGGCGTCGAAGTCGACACCCTGGTTGTGCTGACCGGTCTTGATCTCATTGGAAAGAATGGGTCCGCCATCCGTGTCGCCGCCGGTGGTGAGGGGACCGCCGGTCACGTTGAGCAATGAGAGCTCGTAATTGCCCGCGTCGTTGAGGCCGTTGTCGTAGACCATGAGTGTCCACGTGCCGGTGGCAGGGAGCTGGAGCTCGAGACGATCACCGGTGGTGGAGGTGGCGGCGGGGCCTCCGGTGGGCGGATAGAGGGCGAACGAGCTGTTGTAACTGGCGCCGCCGGTCGCGACGCAGTCGACGATCACACGCTGCCCGAACGCTCCGCTGAAGGTGAAGGCGTCGAGGTCACCCACGCCGCTGATGGTTCCCGTCTTCACTTGCGCCGACGCCATCGGACCACCGTCGGTATCGGCTCCATCGGTGAGCGGCCCCGCGGTCAGGTTCACGTACGAAAGCGTGTAGGTGCCCGCGTTGTCATCGCCGTAATCCTCGACCACGAGTGTGTAGGTTCCCGTCTGCAAGAGCTGCACGTCGGCGACATCACCACTGCTCGACGTGTACTCGTTGATTCCGCCCCCGGGCGGATAGAGCGTGAGGTTGGTGTTGTTGGAGCCGCCGCCGGTCGCGAGCGCCGTCAGCACGACGCGCTGCCCCGCCACACCCGCGAATGTGTAGGCGTCGAGATCGACACCTTGATTGAATTGTGCGTTCCGGATCCCGTTCGACACCAGCACGCCGCCGTCGGTATCCGAGCCGGTGGTGTGCGGCCCCGATGTCACGTTGAGAAGCGACATGTCGTAGCTGCCCGCCGCGTCGAGCCCGTTGTCCTCGACGATAATCGTCCACGTTCCCGATGCGTTGAGTTGATACTCCATGCGGTCACCGGTGGTGTAGGTTGAATTGGCGCCGCCGTTGGGCGGATACAATCCAAT
>DATNGX010000425.1:0-3906 GCA_035605755.1 Candidatus Krumholzibacteriia bacterium | reverse complement strand
CGTCGTTGCGGTTGTTCGCGGCGAAGACAACTGCGCGATGGTCATTGAACCCGTTTTCGCGGCGAACACGAGAAAGAATCCAATTCTTTGGCAGCGACACTTCGATGGCGAGACCGTCAACCGCGGACACCGGCACGTAGTGCACCGTCGACGCCTGCGCTGAAGCAAGCAATAGCAAAACAGCTACGAAGACGTTCACGATGAATCAGCGTATCACAGCCACGCGCAGTGCAAGAAAAGGATCTGCATGTCTGGACTCCCGGCGCCGGGAGTGCCGGCGGAACGCGTCATGTTTCAGAAGCGGCTTGCGCGCGGGCCGCAAACAAAAAGCACCCCCTGCCTGAGCAGGACGGGTGCTTTTTGAATCGCAACGCGACGAACGCGACACCACCGAAGCGCGGTCCGCGACGACTAGTGCGCCACGTTCGACTCGATGTACTCGAAGAAGCCCTTGCGCTCGCGTTCGGCTTCCGGCTTCACAGCCTTGCGCTGTGCGCGCGGCAGCGGCCGCTCCAGCGCGATGCGGAGCACGTCGCGGATGTTCTCCGCGGTGTGGATCTTCAAGCCGGCGCGAACTTCACGCGGGAGATCGCGGATCACCTGCGACGAGCCCTTGGGAATGATGACTTCCTTGATGCCCGCTCGCAGCGCGGCGACGGTCTTCTCGTTCAAGCCACCCACGGGCAGCACTTCGCCCTTCAGGGTGAGCTCGCCCGTCATGGCCACCTCGCGGCGGATGGGAATGCCAAAGAAGTTCGACACGAGCGCGGTTGCAATCGACACGCCTGCGGAAGGACCGTCCTTGGGGATGGCGCCTTCGGGAACATGGATGTGCACGTCGATCTCGTGGAAGAAGTTCTTCTTGAGCGGCAGCACACGCGCCATGCTGCGCGCGTATGAGAGCGCAATCTGCGCCGATTCCTGCATGACGTCGCCGAGCTGGCCGGTGAGCGTCAGCCGCCCGGTGCCGGGCATGAACGCCGCTTCGATGCGCAGAATGTCGCCGCCGAAGCTCGTCCACGCGAGGCCGGTGGACACGCCGATCATGTTCTTCTCCAGAATCTCGCGCTCGCTGTAGCTGGCCACGCCGAGGAAGCGCTCGAGGTTCTTGGCGGTGATCTTCACGCCGTCGGGCCGGCGACCGTTGCTGGCCACGTCCTTCGCCACCTTGCGCAGCACCTTGGCCAGCTCGCGCTCCAGGTTGCGCACGCCGGACTCGCGCGTGTAGGCCTGGATCACGTGGCGCATGGCCGAATCGCTGATCTGCACGTCGTTGTCCTTGAGGCCGTGCCGCGGGAGCATCTTGGGCAGGAGATGCTTGCGCGCAATCTTCACCTTCTCGGTTTCGAGGTATCCCGGGAGGCGGATGATCTCCATACGGTCCTGCAGCGCCGCCGGAATGGTGTGGGTCACGTTGGCCGTAGTGATGAACATCACCTCGGACAGATCGAACTCCACTTCCAGATAATGATCGCTGAAGGAATGATTCTGCTCGGGATCGAGCACCTCGAGCAACGCCGAAGCGGGATCGCCGCGGAAGTCGCTCGACATCTTGTCGATCTCATCCAACAAAAGCACAGGATTACGCGTCTGGGCTTTAACAAGGGACTGAATAATTCTTCCCGGCATCGAGCCGATGTACGTGCGGCGATGCCCGCGAATCTCGGCTTCGTCGCGCACGCCGCCCAACGAGAAGCGCACGAACTTGCGACCCATGGCGTCGGCGATGGACTGGCCCAGCGACGTCTTCCCCACTCCCGGCGGCCCCACGAAGCACAGAATGGGTCCCTTCAAGGACTGCGACAGCTTCATGACCGCGAGGTATTCCAGGATGCGGTCCTTCACCTTGCGCAGACCATAGTGGTCCTGGTCGAGCTGCCGGCGCACCTGGTGCAGATCCAGACGCTCGTCGGAACGGACGTTCCACGGGAGCGAGAGCATGGTGTCGAGATAGTTGCGCACCACGGTCGCCTCGGGTGAGAGCGACGGCATCTTCGACAACCGGTCCAGCTCCTTGAGTGCGACTTCCTTGGCGCGCTCCGGCATGCCGGCGCTCTCGATGCGCTCTCGCACTTCGTCGACTTCGCTGGTCTCGTCGCCACCACCGTGGCCGAGCTCCTTGCGAATCGCCTTGAGCTGCTCGTTGAGATAGAACTCTTTCTGATTCTTCTGCACCTGGCTGCGCACTTCGCCCTCGATCTTCTTCTCGAGGCGAAGAATCTCCAGCTCCTCGGCCAGAATGGTGCCGAGCTGGCGATAGCGGTCAGTCAGGTCGATGGCTTCGAGCAGCGGCTGCTTGGATTCGATCTTCGCGATCAGGTGCGACGCAATCGAGTCGGCGAGGCGATCCGAATCTTCAATGGGAAGCACGGAGCGCAGCACTTCATCGGGAATGCGCTTGTTGAGCTGGACGTATTCGGTGAATTGCGACGAAACGCTGCGCACCATCGCTTCCATCTGATTGGAGGCGAGGGGTGCGCCGTGCAGGATGCGCACGTCGGCTTTGAGGAACTTGCGTGTCTTGTGGAAGCGCTCGATTTCACCGCGCGCCACGCCCTCCACCAGAATGCGGATGGTTCCTTCCACCAGCCGCATGAGCTGGAGGATCTTCACCACCGTGCCGACCTGGTAGAGGTCTTCCGGGGCGGGATCGTCGACGTTCATCTGGCGCTGCGTGACCACCAGAAGCAGGCGTTCGCCCTTCATGGCCTCGTCGAGCGCGGCCAGAGAGCGCGGCCGTCCCACGAGCAACGGCGTGATCATACCGGGGAAAATGACTACATCGCGCAGGGGCAGGACGGAAAGGCTTTCGGGCACTCGGACGCTGTCGTCTTCGCGTTCAACGGATGACATGCACGACTCCTCGCTCCCCTTTTACGGGGGCGTCACAGACACCACAGCGCAGCGAATAAAGTCAGGAGGAATGTAAACCAGGGGGCCGAGAAACGATCAAGCTTCTTTTATCCTGCGATCGCGCTGGAGCACGACTTCAGGAGCCGCATGCTTGATGATCGTATCCTCGCTGATGACCACCTTGCGCACATCCGTCCGGGAGGGGATGTCGTACATCAGGTGGAGCATCGTCTCTTCCATCACGGCACGCAGCCCGCGTGCGCCGGTCTCGCGCTGCTTGGCAATGCGAGCGATGGCACGAACGGCGGTCTCGTCAAATACGAGCTCGACGTCTTCCATCTGGAAAAGCTTCTTGTACTGCTTGGTCAGCGCGTTTTTCGGACGCGTCAGGATCTCGATCAGCGCCGGCTCGTCGAGCGGGTTCAGGACCCCCACCACGGGCAGACGGCCGACAAGCTCCGGAATGAGACCGAACTTGATCAGGTCCTCCGGAGCCACATTGCGGAGGATGCGGCTGCGCTCGTCGCGAGCATTCTTGACCTGCTCGCGGCCAAAACCGAGCACTTTCTTGCCGGTGCGCTGCTCGATGACCTTGTCCAGGCCCTCGAACGCACCGCCGCAGATGAACAGAATGTTCTTGGTGTTGATCTCGATGTAGTTCTGCTGCGGAATCTTGCGGCCGCCCTGCGGAGGCACGTTGGCAACCGAACCTTCGAGCATCTTGAGCAGCGCCTGCTGCACGCCTTCGCCGGAGACGTCGCGCGTGATCGACGGGCTGTCGGTCTTGCGCGCGATCTTGTCGATCTCGTCGATGTAGACGATGCCCTTCTCGGCCGCGGCCACCGAGGAGCCGGCGTTCTGGTAGAGCTTGAGCAGGATGTTTTCCACATCTTCGCCCACGTAGCCCGCCTCGGTAAACGCGGTGGCATCAACGATCGCGAACGGAACTCTCAGGAAACGCGCGAGCGTCTGCGCGAGCAAGGTCTTGCCCGTGCCGGTGGGGCCGAGCAGGAGAATGTTGCTCTTCTCGATCTCGACCTCGTTGGTGGTGCG
>DATNGX010000424.1:0-15434 GCA_035605755.1 Candidatus Krumholzibacteriia bacterium | reverse complement strand
GACGGCACGTGGCCGCGCGTGATCCAGAATGCGCTCGCGACCGTGACCGTGTACCAGCCGCAAATCGAGTCGTTCAACGACGTGACGCTGGAAGCGATCGCCGCGGTATCAGTGAAACCGCCCAAGAAGGATGCCGTGTTCGGTGCGGTGTGGTTCCACGCGCGCACCACGGTCGACAAGCAGGCGCGCACCGTGACGCTCGACTCGACCACGGTCACGCAGATGAAGTTTCCCAACGCGAGCGCCGAGCAGCGAGCATGGCTCAAGAGTGTCATTGACGCGGAGATCCCCAACTGGGGCCGCACGATTTCGTATGACGTGCTGGTCGCGCAGCTCGCGAATGTGGAGCAAGGGCAGGCTGCCTCGGCGAAGATCAACAACGCGCCGCCCGCCATCATCTACGTCAATACGCCGACGGTGTTGATCATGATCGACGGTGATCCCAAGTACAAAGACGTGGAGGGCGGACTGAAGATGGTGGGCAACACGCCGTACTTCATCGTTCAGGATGGAGGCACCAAGGCGTGGTATCTGAAGGGCAAGGAAACGTGGTACTCGGGGAAGGACGTGCTGGGTCCATGGACTGCGATGACGGGCACCTTGCCGCCACAGCCGATTCAAGATCTGGCGGCCAAGACGGTGTCGGCGCCGCCCGACTCGCTCAAGGAGGAACACAGCCCCACCATTCCCGCCGTTGTCGTTCGCACCAAACCGGCGGAGATCATACAGACCGACGGTGAACCGAAGCTCGAGCCGGTCAAGGGCACCAGCCTGCTCTACGTGAAGAATTCGGAAGACGCCATCATCATGGATATCAACACGCAGCAGTACTACGTGCTGATCGCGGGACGCTGGTACACGACGAAGTCGCTCGAGGGCGGCCCATGGAGCTACGTTCCCGGCGACCAGCTGCCGAAAGATTTCCCGAACATCCCCCCCGAGTCAGATCTGGCGGATGTGAGGCCGAGCATCCCGAACACATTGGAAGCCAAAGAAGCCGTGCTCGAGAATTCGATTCCACAAACCGCACAAGTGGATCGCAAGACGGCGAAGCTGGATGTGACGTACGACGGTGAGCCGAAGTTCGAATCGATCACAGGCACCAGCATGTCCTACGCGGTGAACACCGACAAGTCGGTGCTGCTCATCAAAGGACGTTACTACTGTTGCGATCAGGCCATCTGGTTCGATGCGTCGGGTCCGAGGGGGCCGTGGATGGTAAGCACCAAGGTTCCGGATGAAGTGCAGTCGATTCCGCCCGAGTGTCCGCTTTACAACGTGAAGTTCGTGCAGATCTACGATGCGACCGAGGAAACCGTGACCACGGGCTACACGCCGGCGTACACGGGCTCGTACGTGTACAACCAGACGGTCGTGTACGGCACCGGCTACTACTATTACCCGTGGTACGGCGCGTACTACTACCCGCGACCGGTGACGTACGGCTTCGCGGTCCACTACAATCCGTGGACGGGCTGGGGCTTCTCGTTCGGTATCAGCTACGGTTGGATGAGCGTTTCGTTCGGAGGCTATGGCGGATACTGGGGTGCGGGCGGCTACGGCTACGGCTACCATCACGGGTACGGCCACGGATATCACCATGGCTACAACAACGGCTACCGCCACGGTTTCGGCGCCGGGTATGTCGCGGGGAAAAACCAGGGCAATCGACCGTCGCAGTATTCGCGCAATAATTATCAGAATCGCCAGGGCGTGAAATCGACGCCGCGTCCGGCGCAACAACCCGCCGGAGGCTCGCGGGTGAGGCCGTCGCAGCAGCCCAACAACGTGTACGCGGACCGCAACGGCAACGTGTACCGCAACAACAACGGCAACTGGCAGCAGCGCGACGCGAAGGGCAATGGCTGGCAGAACACCGGCAGTGCGGCCCGGCCCTCGACTCAACCGGCGCAAAGGCCCTCCGCCTCCCAGCAGCCGAGGCCGAGCACAAACGACCTCAACAAGCAGTACCAATCGCGCGAGCGTTCCAACCAGCGCTCCCAGGGATACCAGCGCCAGTCCGGCGGCCGCAGTCGTGGGGGCGGGGGCGGACGTCGCGGACGGTAGGCCTTGGGAAGGGCTTCACTTGACAGGGGTGGGGAGGCCGGATAGAGTCACGGCTCCGCTTCTCGTAACATGCATAACCTGCTCTGGCTGATCCCTTTAGCGCCCCTCGTGGGCGCCACGCTGAACGGACTTCTTGCTCTCACCCACGCGGGTCGGGAGAAGGGTCCGAGCGAAAAACTCATTTCCCTGATCGGGTGCGCCGCGCCGCTGGTTTCGTTCGCGGTGGTGGTCCAGTTGTGGTTCGCCATGCGCCACCTTTCACCCGACGCGCGCCTGTTCCAGCAAACGGTCTTTACGTGGATCGCTGCCGGCGACGTCAAGGTCGACGTCGCCTACTGGATCGACACGCTATCGATGACCATGCTGCTCGTGGTCACCGGCATCGGCTCACTCATTCATATCTATTCGAGCGCCTACATGCACGGCGACCGCGGCTTCGCCCGCTTCTTCGCCTATCTCAATTTGTTCATGTTCTCGATGCTCACGCTTGTCATGGCGAAGAGCCTCCCGCTCCTGTTCGTGGGCTGGGAAGGCGTCGGTCTGTGTTCGTACCTGCTGATCGGATTCTGGTACAAGGACATCGCCAACGCCGCCGCGGGCAAGAAGGCATTCATCGTGAACCGCGTGGGCGACTTTGCGTTCCTGCTCGGGATGTTCATCCTGTTCGTGGCGGCCAAGGGACTGGGCAACGCCACGCTCGACATCCCCATGCTGCGCGACATGAGCATCGTGCACGCCGACGCCATGACGAAGGTGGCGACCGCCGCGTGCCTGTTGCTCTTCGTGGGCGCGTGCGGGAAGTCGGCGCAGATTCCATTATATGTGTGGCTGCCCGACGCCATGGCCGGCCCCACGCCGGTGTCCGCGCTCATCCACGCCGCCACCATGGTGACGGCGGGCGTGTACATGATCGCGCGTCTCAGTTTCCTCTATGACCTGGCGCCCGTCGCGAGCGCGGTGGTGGCCACCGTCGGCGCCGCCACGGCGATCTTCGCCGCCACCATCGGATTTGCGCAGCGCGACATCAAGAAGGTGCTCGCGTATTCCACCGTGAGCCAGCTCGGTTACATGTTCCTCGCGGTGGGCTGCGGCGCGTACGCCGCCGGCGTGTTCCACCTGCTCACGCACGCGTTCTTCAAGGCCTGCCTGTTCCTCGGTGCCGGCTCCGTGATTCACGGACTTTCCGGCGAACAGGACATGTTCAAGATGGGCCAGCTCTCGAAGCACATGAAGATCACGTGGATGACGTTTGTCATTTCGGCGGTCGCGATCGCGGGCATTCCGCCGCTGGCCGGATTCTTCTCCAAGGACGAGATTCTGTGGAGTGCCTTCAGCGCGCACCTCGAGCCGGTATGGCTCGGCCGCGTGCTGTGGGTGGTCGGCGTCGCGGCCGCATGGATGACCGCGTTCTACATGTTCCGCGCGGTGTTCCTCACCTTCCACGGCACTGACCGTGTGTCGCACGAAGCCAGGCATCATCTCCACGAGTCACCGCCCGCCATGACGGTGCCGCTGGTGATCCTCGCGGCGGGAGCGGTGCTTGTCGGCTTTCTCGGCGTTCCCACCGTGCTGGGCGGCGGCAACACGTTCCACCACTGGCTGGAGCCTGTGTTCGCGGGGCATATCGAGACGCACCCGGTGGGTGTGGGCATCAATACGATTGCGGCGCCCGCGCCGGGAATGATTCTCGCCGAAACCGAAGGCGGACACTCGTCACTCGAGATCATCCTGATGGTGTTGTCGGTGGCGGTGGCGCTCAGCGGCATTCTGCTCGCGCGCGTGTTCTATTTGACCCGCCCCGGTCTGCCGGCGCAGGTCACCGCGCGCATCGGCGGCCTCTACACGCTTGTCTTCAACAAGTATTACGTCGACGAGCTCTACGAACGCACGATTGTGCGTCCCGGGTATGCGCTCTCCGACAGGCTTCTGTATCGCGTGATCGACGCCGGACTCATCGACGGCATCGTCAACGGCCTCGGCATCACCGCGCGCCTGCTGGGTGCAGTGACGCGACTCGCACAATCGGGTGTGGTGCGCACGTACGCGTTTTTCATGCTGATCGGCTTCCTCTTTCTCATGTACCAGCTCGTGGTGAGATAGCGTGGATATTCTCTCGCGCATCACATTTTTGCCGCTGATCGCCGCCGTGCTGGTGGCGTTCATGCCGGCGCACTCGCATCGCACCATCAAGTGGTTCACGTTCCTGGCCACCATGACCGTGTTTCTCCTGTCGATGGGCCTCGTGCGCCAGTTCGACGCTATCCCGGCCATGCAGATGACTGTCCACAAGGCGTGGCTGCCGTCGCTCGGCATCTCGTACCACATGGGAATCGACGGCATCTCGCTCTTTCTCGTCATGCTCGTCACGTTCCTCACACCCATCACCGTGCTGGGTTGCTTCAACAGCATCGACGTGCGCGTGAAGGAATTTTTCATCTGCCTCCTGCTCCTGGAGACGGCCATGATCGGCGCCTTCGTGGCGCTGGATCTGTTCCTCTTCTATATGTTCTGGGAAGCGATGCTGATCCCGATGTACTTCATGATCGGCATGTGGGGCGGCGAGCGGCGCGTGTACGCCACGGTGAAATTCTTCATCTATACGATGATCGGATCGCTGCTCATGCTGATCGCGATCCTGTACGTGGTGCACGTGCACAAGGCCCAGACCGGCACGCTGAGCTTCGATCTCCCGGTGCTGCTCGAGACGGTGATGTCGGGACCGCAGCAGTGGCTCCTGTTCCTCGCCTTCGCTCTGGCGTTTGCGATCAAGGTGCCGATGTTCCCGTTCCACACCTGGCTGCCCGACGCGCACGTCGAGGCGCCCACGCCCGGCTCGGTGATTCTGGCCGGCGTGCTGCTCAAGATGGGCACGTACGGCTTCATCCGCTTTGCCATGCCCATGTTCCCGGAAGCCGCTCTGCGCGCGCTGCCGCTGATCGCGACCATCGCCATCATCGGCATCATCTACGGCGCGCTCGTGGCCATGGTGCAGAAAGACGTGAAGAAACTGGTCGCGTACTCGTCGGTGTCACACCTGGGATTCGTGATGCTCGGCTTGTTTGCGCTCAACACCCAGGCCGTGGAAGGCGCGATTCTCGGCATGATCAACCACGGCATTTCGACGGGCGCGCTCTTCCTCCTGGTCGGCGTGATCTACGAGCGCCGGCACACACGTTTGATCTCCGAGTACGGCGGCCTCACCAAGGTGATGCCCGTCTACGCCACCATATTCCTGATCGTCACGCTCTCTTCCATCGGGCTTCCGCCCCTCAACGGATTCGTGCACGAGTTCCTGATTCTGGTGGGCGCGTTCCAGGCCAACGTGTGGTGGGGCGTGCTCGCCGCCACCGGCGTCGTGCTGGGCGCCATCTACATGCTGTGGATGTTCCAGCGCGTCTTCTTCGGTGAAGTCACCAATGAGAAGAACGCCAAACTCAAGGATCTCAACCTGCGCGAGATACTCGTGTTCATTCCGCTGATCGTGATGATCTTCTGGATGGGCGTGTATTCGAAGCCCTTCGTCGCGCGCATCGAGCCTTCGGTGGCGCAATTCGTGGGACAGATGAACGATGTTAGGAACCGCGCGGAAGCGCGCGGCAGCGGCGCGATAGCGCCGCAATCTGCGTCTCTTGGAGACAAGAGCGAAACGGTGGCGCCGAGATGATGTTCACTCCCGAGATTGCCACCCAGTTGATGCCGCTCTTCCTGCTCGTGGGTGGCGCCCTTGTGCTCCTCGCCTGGAGCGCGGCGGCGCCCAAAACGGCCCGCGCGCAGAGTGTTTTCGCCGGCATCGTGCAGCTTCTGACCTTCGGCGCCATCGCCAGGGCGTGGCACACACCGGCCGGTCCGATTCTGGGCGGCATGCTGATCGTCGATCACTTCGCGCTGTTCTTCACCGCGCTGTGCATGATCGCGTCGCTGGGCACCACTCTGGTGTCCGACGGTTATCTGCGCCGCTTCGACATCATGCGCGGCGAGTACTACGCGCTGCTCCTGCTTTCCACGGCGGGCATGTTCGTCCTTGTCACGGCGTACGACCTGATGTCCGTGTTCCTCGGCATCGAGCTCATGAGCCTCGCGCTGTACGTGATGATCGGGTTCCGCCGCCGCGATTTCCTGGCCAACGAAGCGGCCATGAAGTATTTCCTGCTCGGCGCATTCGCGATCGCGTTCTTCCTCTACGGCATGTCGCTCGTGTACGGACTGTGCGGCACGCTCAACTTCAAGGGCATCGTGCTCTCCGCCATGGATCACGAGTATTACCGCCAGGCGCCCTTCCTGTTTGCGATCGCGCTCATCCTGGTGGGCTTCGTGTTCAAGGTCTCGGCCGTGCCGTTCCACATGTGGGTGCCCGACGTGTACCAGGGCGCGCCGTCGCCGGTCACCGGGTTCATGGCCGGCGCCGTGAAGGCGGCGTCGTTCGCGGCGTTCCTGCGCCTGTTCTACATGAGCTTCTTCCCGGCGCGCTCGGATTGGGTCGGCATCGTGGTGGTGCTCGCGGTGGCGACCATGACACTGGGCAACGTCGTGGCGCTGGTGCAGCGCAACTTGAAGCGCATGCTTGCCTACTCGAGCATTGCGCACGCCGGGTACATCCTGGTGGGCATGGCGGCGCTCTCGGTCGAGAACACGCGCGCGGCATCCGGCATCATGTTCTACGTGCTCGTGTACGCGTTCATGACCATGGGCGCGTTTGCGCTTGTGTGCGCGCTGGAAAATCGCGGCGACTCACGCGGGCTCGAGCTGGAGGATATCGCCGGTCTGGGGCTGCGCCGGCCGATGATCGGCGTTGCGATGGCAGTCTTCATGTTCGCCATGGCCGGCATTCCGCCCACCGCCGGGTTCTTCGGCAAGTACTACATCTTCAACGCCGCCATCGAGCGCGGGCTCACCTGGCTCGCGGTGGTGGGAGTTCTCAACAGCGCGCTCTCGCTCTATTATTATCTGCGCGTCGTCGTGTACATGTACTTCCGGCCCGCCGCACCCAATCCGACCACCGTGTTCGACGATTGGGGCGTGCGCACCGTGCTCATCATTTCGGTGCTGGCCGTGATCTGGCTCGGTCTTGGACCCAGCGGCGCCGTGCCCGGCATCGAGACCGTGCTCAGCTGGACCAGCGACTCACTCGACCACATCGTGAGCTTGCGGTAACTCCCCCGGAGACCGCGCTCCCGTTCCGTCTCTCACGCGGTGCGACGAATCCCATTCACGCTTTTGCTCGCGTTGACAATCCTCGTCACCACGACCGCGACCGGCACGCTCTTGCGCGCCATCGGCGCGGCGGATCTGGTGCGGTGGGGTTTCAGCGCCGAAGACCTCGCGCACGGGCGCCTGTTTCACCTCTTCCTCGCCACATTTCAAATCCTCGATCCCTATCTGGCGCTGTCGATGTTTGCCACCGTGCTGGCACTGGTGGGTGCGTGTGAGTACCGGCTCGGAACGGCGCGCACCGTGCTGGTCTACGCGCTGGCGCAGGTAACCGGTTTTCTCGCGATCGTTGCGGTGGCGAAGATTTTCGCGGCGACGGGAAGCCGGTGGGGAACTCTGCTGGTCTCCGAGCACAACGTGGGTGCTTCGGCCGGCGCAATCGGTGCGATGGGCGCGTGGCTCATGGCGTTTCCGCGGCCGCTGCGCACCTGGAGCATCGCGCTGTGCTCGGCGTTCCTGGTGGCCGCATTCGCCGGCGACGTGCATCCTTGGGACATCGCGCACCTGGCGTCGTTTCTGGTCGGACTGGGATGGGGGACCATCTTTGCGCGCGGCCGGCGACGCGTGGATGCGCCGCCGAAATTCAACTCGCACCCCGGCATGCAAACCGATCGCCGCGCCGCGCTCGCGTGGGCGGGCGCCATCGTGGGATTGTTCTCTGTGCTGGCGCCGCTGGCACTCGTCGACGGGATGGCGATTCCGGAAATCCTGGCGGCGCGCTCCATACCGCACGCGCTCGAGATCATGCGCTGGATCTTTTTCGTGACCGGGGTGTTCTTGATCATGACGGCGCCTTTGGTCGCGCGCGGCGACAAACGCGCGCATGCGGTTGTGCTGGGGACAGGAGTCGTTGCTTGTGTGACATTGTGGCAACCGGGCGCGCCGGGTGTCGAACATGTGCTTGCCATGCTGCTGGTGGCGGGATTGATCGTGTGGCGTGATGACTTCGACACGCGGGTTACCCTCGTGCGGCTGGCGCCGGCTCTTCCGCTGTGTGCGCTCGGGTTCGTGCTCTTCGGATTCGTGGCGTTGCGGGACCATTTCGTGCCGCCCCTCGGAGCCCACGGCTCCGTGGAGGTGGCGCTTCTGCGTCTCCAATTTCTTCCGCCCCCTTTTCCAAGCTGGCACTCGCCGGGCGCGCTCTGGTTTCTGAACGCGGTTCCCTTCATCACTTACGGCTCCATCCTGCTTGCCCTACCCATGTTCATCCGATCGGGAAATCCCGGAAATCCGCGGCGCGGAGCAGGTTCTTCTGGCCGTTCCGGCCAACCGGGATAAACTTCTTGGTAGGAAAGCGTGGAAGAATCATGGCAACCGAACGACATATCTGGCTAAGCGGACCTGTGTATGGTATTCCGCCGCTGCTCGTGCCCGTCGCGCATTCATTGCTGCAGGCACGCGAAGATGCGGCGCGCGCCGTAGCGGGTGTGCAGCAGGACCTTCTCTGGAAGAAGCCGAACAACGCCGCCCCGGCGGGATTTCATCTGTTTCACGCCGCGCACGCGCTGGACCGCTTGATGACATACGCACGGGGTGAATCACTGCAGGAAGCGCAGCAGCGCGCCATCGCACTCGAGCGCTCGCCGGATCTCGATGTGGATCCCGACTTTCTCATCGAGCTTCTCGATCTCACCATCGAGCGGGCCCTTCTGCAGCTGCGCTGTACGTCCGAGAGCGCGCTGCTCAAGGGCCGCATGGTCGGCAGTGCGCGACTGCCGTCCAACGTGCTCGGGCTTCTGTACCACGCCTCCGAGCACACCACCCGCCACGTGGGGCAGCTCATCACGACATTGAAAGTCGTCCAGCAGCCCGCGTCGGCCACGCTCTAGTCCTCTGACTCCCGCACGCTTGAGATCACATCGGTTGCTGGGGTAGGCTCGTCCCGCCCCGCATGCGACTCATCCCCCTGATACTCGTTTGTTTGCTGCTGGCGTCCGTGCCGCGCCATCCGCCCACCTCTCCGCACACACCCAAAACACCTGACGAAATCACGGGCGATTCGCTCTACGACGCCGGTGCCATCGACTCACTGCTCGCGTTCTCGAACCGGACGATCACGCGCGCCCGCGCGCAGCACGACTCCGTGCTCCTCGGGCGCATGATCTATTTTCGCGGCCGCGCACGGCTGGCGCTTCGCGACGCCCGCGCGCCGGAGGATTTCGAACGCGCGCTCACCATCGCCACCGCGCTGGACGATTCCGCCGGCCGCATGCAGGCGCTCGGGCTCCAGGCCTTCGTCGTGGTGAATCAGGGGCGCTTCGAAGAATCGATCCGGTTGAATCGTGAACGTATCGCGCTGGCGCGTGGACTGGGACGGCGGGGAAGCGAAGGATGGGGCTATCTCCTGATCGGATTTGCAGAGCTCAATCGCGACAGTCTGCCGCAGGCGCAGGCGGCGTACGAAGAGGCGTGGCGCGCATTCGGCGAAGCGAAGCGCCCGCGCGACCAGTTGTCGGCGTCCATCGGCCTGGGTCGCACGCTCGACCGCATGGGGCGCTATCACGACGCGCGCACGAGCTACCAGCGTGCGTGGCTGACGGCGCGCGAGCTCGGCGATCGCGTGCAGGAAAGCGACGCCATCAACAACCTGGGCACGATCGAGCAGGAACACGGTCAGCTTTCGATGGCGGCGGAGTATTTCGAGCGCGCGTATGCAATCAAACGCGACCTGCGCACATTCGATGTCGCGCTTTCGGCACGCAACGTGGCGATCGTGGATCAGATGATCGGGCGCTACGCGCATGCGGAATCGACGCTCGCCGAGGCCATGACCATGCGCGGCAACGATATGTTCGATGCCGGCATCGAGGTGGACCTGGGCCGCATCCGTCTCGCGCAGAGAAGATATGCCTCCGCTGCGCGATCCTTTCGCGACGTGCTTGCCCGGGGCGACCGGGCGACGACCAAGGTACGCACGGAAGCGCACACCTTTCTGGCCCAGGCGCTGCTCGAGTCCGACAGCACGCGCGCCGCGCTCGCAATTGTCAGCCGTGTGCTGCCGTCGATCAGGGCCGGCGCACCATCCACCTGGAGAACCGACGCGCTCCTGGTGGGAGCGCGGACGTTCCGCCTCGAGCGTGACATCGAGAGCGGCCGGACCGCTGCGCTCGACGCGTGGCGCGATGCATCCATGCGCAGCGATTCCAGCTCGATGGTGCTTGCCGCATCGGAAATGAGTCTGTGCGAACGCGCCGCCGGGCGCCATGCGGACGCGGCGGCGTGGCTCGAGCGTGGTCGTTCCGCGTTCGAGTCCTCGCGTGAAGCCGGCGACTTCCAGTGGCGCGAAGCGCAGCGAGCTGCGCTGGCCGGGGCGCTGCTCGAGAGCGCGGATATCCTGCGCGTGCACCCGTCCGGGGCGGGCGACGAAGCGCGTATGCGGGCGCTGTTCGATCTGCTCCAACAAGTGCAGTCGCGAACCCTGCTGGAGCGCGTCACCGATCCGAGGCGATTCGACGACGTGGATCCTGCGCTTCTCCAGCCGCCGACGTCGCGCGAGCTGCAGGAGCGCGTGCTCCTCGCAGAGGAATGTTTCTTTCGCGCCAGCGTGGTGCGCGGGCGTGTGTACGTATTCGCCGTGACGCGCGATCATTTTCACGCCGCCGTGATCGATGACCCGGACGGTTCGCTCGAGCGGCGCGCGCTGAACTATGCGCGGCTTTGCGCCCGAGCGCCGGCAGCGTCGTCCGGTGAGTACACGACCGACGCAGCACTCGCGCTGGGCTCGATACTCTTCGGCGCTACGTCGGAAACGATACGGTCTTCGCAAAAGGTATATGCAGCGCTGGACGGATTCCTGTCTGGATTTCCTCTGGAAACGCTGGTGTGTCCCGGAGAAAGCGACCCGCTCGCGGTGACGCACGAGACGGTACGAATTCCGTCCGCGGCATTCCTTGCGTACTTGCGTGCGCGGCCGGCGCAGCCCGCCGCGAGCTCGTCGGTTCTCGCGGTGGCGGGGGACACGCGCGCGCTTCAGGGCGCGCGCGACGAAGTGGATCACCTTGCATCGCGCTATGGCGCCACGCGCACGCTCGCTCCTCTGCGCAACGAATTCCTGGCAGCGCTTTCCGGTTACGACGTGGTGCACATCGCATCGCACGTCCACGTCGACGGTGAGCGGCCGTGGAATTCAGGTGTGCTGATCGGAAAGAATGAAACATCCGCCGCCGGCCGCGGCGGTGCGGGCCACATCGCAACGGCCGACCCGCTGGTGCTGTCGCCGTCGGAAACGCAACAGGTGGAGGCACATCTGCCCGACGATCCGTTCGTGCGTGCATCCGAGATTGCGAACCGTCGCACGAGTGCGCGACTGGTGGTCTTGTCGGCGTGTGAGTCCGCACTGGGTCGCGCCACGATGGCGGAAGGCGTGCTTGGCATTGCGTCGTCGTTTGTCAGCGCGGGAAGCAGGGCCGTGGTGGCGAGCCTGTGGCAGGTCGACGACCGCACCACGGCGAAGCTCATGGAGCATTTCTACCGGGAGCTGGCTTCCGGCCAGGCGGTCGCCGCCGCTCTGCACAAGGCGCAGCTGGCCATCCGGAAGGAAAAGCCCGCCCCCTTTTTCTGGGCCGGCTTCGTGGTGATCGGCGACGGCGACCTCACCGTGCCGCTGGAGCGGCGTCCCCTGTGGGCCGGGCCCGGACTCTGGCTGACCGGGTTAATTATCGTAACGATAGGGTCTTTGCTGGTTTGGCGGCGGCGCAAAGCGCGGGTTAGAATCGCCCCGTGATTTTCACCCCTCCGAAGTGTCGTATTAATGAGTGACGCAGCCAGCACCCCCGACCGGGAGCTCGTCGAACGTGCCCGCGCCCACGCCGGCACGCCTGCCGGGCGCGAAGCGGCCGGCGAGCTCTTGCGTCGCTACCGTCGCGCCGTCTACCTCTGGTGTTTCCGTTACGTGCGCGACCACGAGCGCGCCCTCGACATGGCGCAGGACGTGATGCTCAGCGCCTACCAGCGCATGGGCGAGTTCGAAGGCCGCGCGGCGTTCTCGTCGTGGTTGTTCGTGATCGCGCGCAACCGCTGCTTCAACGAGATGCGCAACGACGCGCGCCGCGAGGATGTCGATCTGGAGAGCGTCGAGAGCGACGAGGCGTCGATCGATGATCGCATCGAAAAAGAAATTCAGGGCAGGCGGCTCACCGAAGCGGCGTCGCGCGTGCTCGACACCACCGAGCAGCGCGCCATCTGGCTGCGCTATTCGGAGCGCATGCCGGTGGATGAGATCACGGCCATCTTGAAGCTGGACCACAAGAGCGGCGCACGAGCGGTGCTGCAACGCGCACGACGCAAGCTCAAGTCGGCACTGGAGGAGGCCTGATACCCGCGCAAGCGGGGAAGGGAGTGTCATGATGAACGAATGCATTCCGGTCGATCAGCTGGGAACGATGAAGCAGCTCGATGCGGAAGACCCGCGGCGACGCCACGCGTCTTCGTGTCCGCGCTGCAGCTCGCTCCTGTTTGCGTACGAGGAATTCACCCGCGCGGAAGCGGTCGAGGGTGCCAATCCGGTTGTCGCCGAAATGCAGCTGGGACGCTTCATCGAGGAACATGCAGGAGCCGCCGGGCCGAAGCGTGTGACGGGCGCACCGCGCCCGAGCCGCGGACGGTGGTTCGATTTTCCCATCTTACGAGTGGCCGCGGTCGCGGCGACCTTGATTATAGTCGCGGTTGCCTTCTGGCAACCCTGGCAGTCGAAAGAGATCGTTTATCGCGGCGAGGCCTCTGTGCAGTTCACCGGTCTACGCGCGACAAGAGCCAGTGATGGCTCAATCGATGTGTACTGGGATGCGGTGAAGGGGGCGGATTCGTATCGCGTCACCCTGCTCGCCCAGGATCTCGCGGAAATCACCCGGCTCGATGCAGGCAACACGCTCTCCGCGCACCTTGATTCCGGCACGAGCGGTGGGCCGGCGCCGTACTACTGGCAGGTCACTGCGCTCGCCGACGGCGCGGAAATCCTGACGTCGGACCCGCAGCGCAGTCCGTAGCGACTACTGCTTCGTCTTCTTCTGCTGGTGCTTCTTGCGCCAGATGTGCGGCGGTTCGAACGCCGGCTTCGGCCCCGCGTCCGCGGCATGGATGATGCGGTCGGCAAGATCGGGAAAGCCGTTGTCCCCGAAGTGGCGCACGTTCTCGTAGGCGAGCCCGTAGCCGATCAGCTTCACTCCCAGCAATTCTCCATCCACGAACACGTGCGCGAGACGGCGCTGGTAGATATCGCGTCCGTCGTACGCGAGCTCGATGGTGCGCGCGCGTGAAATGATGGCGCGCGTGGAGTCGGCCGCCGCGCGGCCGAACGGCTGATCTTCGTAAATGCCGACGTGAGGGTCGGTGATTTCAGGCGTATCGATGCCGAGCACCCGGATGGGTGTTTTCTTCACCAGGAACGTGTCGCCGTCATCGAAGGTGATGTCGCAGAGCTCGATCACCACGGCGCCCTGGTAGGAAGGCCGGTGAGAGCCGGCCTCTCCGCGCGCGCATGACGAAAGCGCTGTCACGAGCACGAGGAAAAAGAGCGCTCTGAATTGTCCCGTCGTCGCCATCCGGCTATCTTCTTGGATGACGAAGGTATATTGCAACCTCCCCGATGTTTATTTCGGGTGTGGTCCCTTTTTTGGTATACTCACCCCGCATGTCTCGGCCGACTGTCAGGAGTAGAACATGCGTAATGACATCACCGTTCGCATCGCTGGCGAGGGTGGCGAGGGCGTAATCAGCACCGCGGAGATCTTGACCCGCGCCGCGGTGGACTCCGGCCTCGACGTCTTCACCTTCCGCTCTTATCCCGCTGAAATCAAAGGCGGACTTGCCATGATGCAGGTCCGCATGAGCACCGAAACGCTCACCTCCATCGGACGCGACGCCGATGTTCTGATGGCCTTCAACCAGGAAGCCATCGACGTCTGGGCCGACCGCATGAGCCCGGGCGGAGTGCTTCTGTACGACCCCCGGCACGGCACCGTGCCGCCGGACTATCCGTTCGCCCACATGCAGATTCCGCTGCACGAGACCGCCATGAAGGAAACCGGCGCGCGCATCGCGAAGAACATCATCGCGCTGGCGTCGATGGTGGGCGTGCTCGACATTCCACCCCACTTTGCGCGCGATCTCGTGGTCAAACAGTTCAAGCGCAAGGGCGAGGAAGTCGTCGCCAACAATCTGAAAGCCTTCGACGCGGGGCTCGGCGCGCTCAACGGCGACGAGCGCCTGAGAAACATGAAGCTCGCGCGGCCCGCGTCGGAGACGCGACAGGCCGGCCGCGTCATTCTTTCCGGCAATCAAACCCTGAGCATGGGTGCACTCGCCGGTGGTTGTCGTTTTGTCGCCGGCTATCCCATCACGCCCGCCACCCAGGTGCTCGAGTTCATGATGAAGCACCTGCCCGCATTCGGCGGCAACGTGATCCAGGCCGAAGACGAGATTGCGGCCATCGCCGCGTGTCTGGGCGCGTCGTACGCCGGCGCCAAGGCCATGACGGCGACGTCGGGCCCGGGACTCTGTCTCATGAGCGAGCTCATCGGCATGGCGTCGATGTCTGAGATTCCGGTGGTGATCGCGGACGTCATGCGCAGCGGTCCCGGCACCGGTATGCCCACCAAGACCGAGCAGGCCGACCTCATGTACGCAATTCACGGCAGCGCGGGCGAATCACCGCGCATCGTGCTCGCCGCGACAAGCGTGGAGGATTGCTACTACCAGGCCATTCGTGCGTTCAACCTGGCCGAGCGTTATCAGCTGCCCGTGATTCTTCTCTCCGATCAGTCGATGGGATACCGCACCAAGACCATGGACCGGCCGCGCACCGACAACATTCATCTCGACAATCGCGTGCACCCGGACGCGGCCGCGCTCGAGGACTACAAGCGTTTCGCGGACACCGACACCGGTGTTTCGCCCACCATGACTCCCGGGATGGAAGGCGCAAGCTACATCACCAGCGGGCTCGAGCACGACGAATGGGGCCACGCCAGCTACACGCCCGAGAATCGCGCGCGCATGACGGCGAAGCGGTTCCGCAAGATGGAGACCCTGGCGCGCGAGCTCGAGACAGAGGGCGACGGGATTTTCGATGCACCCGCCGGCGCCGAAATTGGAATCATCGGCTGGGGTTCGACGGAAGGAACCATTCGCGAAGTGGTGGAGAAGTTGCGCGGAGAGGGAAT
>DATNGX010000423.1:0-4745 GCA_035605755.1 Candidatus Krumholzibacteriia bacterium | reverse complement strand
GGCCGCTATCTCTTGCCGGCAGTCACCGCAGATGCGGCGCGCCAAACGTTGCGCAAGCACCAGGTTGACGCTCGCCGTGATCAGGAAGGGTTCGACACCCATGTTCAAGAGGCGCGAGATGGTAGCGGGCGCGTCGTTGGTGTGGAGCGTGGAAAGCACCAGGTGACCGGTGAGGGCGGCCTTGGTGGCGATGCCCGCCGTGTCCAGGTCTCGAATTTCACCGACCATGATGACGTTGGGATCCTGGCGCAGGAACGCTTTGAGCGCGGCGGAGAACGTGAGTCCGATGTCGTCGCGCACGTTCACCTGGTTGATGCCGGAAAGGTTGTATTCGACAGGATCTTCCGCCGTCATGATGTTCGAATGCGTCTTGTTGATCTTCGAGAGCGCGCTGTAGAGCGTGGTCGACTTACCCGAACCGGTCGGGCCGGTCACCAGCACCATCCCGTACGGGCTCTCGATGGCGTTCAGGAAACGCGCGAGCGCGGTGGGATGGAACCCGAGCTTCTGCAGATCGATCTGCAGGTTGCTCGAGTCGAGAATACGCATCACCACTTTCTCGCCGAAGATGGTGGGCAGCGTGGAGACGCGCAGATCGATGGGTTTGCCGTGCATGCGCACCTTGATGCGGCCGTCCTGCGGGATGCGCTTCTCGGCAATGTCGAGCTCCGCCATGATCTTCAAGCGCGACGTGATCGCGTTTTTCATCTTGAACGGCGGCGACATCATCTCGTGAAGCATGCCGTCGATGCGGAAGCGCACGCGCAGCTGCTTCTCGTAGGGCTCGATGTGAATATCGGAGGCGCCGCGTCCCACCGCGTCGGAGATGAGACTGTTCACGAGCTTGACCACGGGCGCGTCGGCGGCCGCGGAGGCGGCAGCGGCTTCGGTCTCGTCGACCGCGTCCTCCAGGATCTCGAAGTCGTCCTCGATCTCGCCCATGATGGTGGCGAGCGAATCCGCCGAGTCGTAGAGGCGGTCGATGCAGCGTTTGATGGCGGTCTCGGTCGCCACCACCGGGCGCACGTCGAAACCGGTGATGAACTTGATGTCGTCGATGGCGAAGATGTTGTCCGGATTCGCCATGGCCACCGTGAGCGTGCGTCCCTCGCGCTTCAAGGGCACGACCTGGAACTTGGTGGCGACGTCGGACGGAATCAGGTCGACCGCGCTGGGCTCGATGGGAACCGCGTCGAGGTCAACGGCGGGGACGTTGTACACCTGCCCCATGAACTCGGCGAATGCCATCTCGGAAATGGCGCCGGTCTTGACCAGGTTGTAACTGAGCGTGCCGCCCTGCGACTGCTGGGACTCCAGAGCGCGGGCAAGCTGATCCTGACTGATGAGTGAGGACTCGAGGAGTTTCTGGGCAATTCGATCTCTCAAAGTCGCTGCCCTCCAGGGCCGAACAACCGATGGCGTCTAACAATGAAATGGTGGAAATCCGATCAGCGCGTTCTCGGTCCGCAAGTAATGTGCCACGGAGATGCACGGCGCACAGCGCCGTGTCGTAAGCATGCGAACGCGACAGAAGTGATCGGAAACGCTGCGCCGCACACGCAACGCAGCATCGCGCTGCCGGTCTTGCAAATTGCAAGCCGTATGCGCTCGCGCAAAAGTGCAGTTATTGCCGCGCGGAGAGAGCTTGCCAGCGTGCAATGAGGCGGGGACCGATGCCCTTCACCGCGAGCACTTCATCCCAGGACGAGAAGCCGTGCACTCCCCGCGCTGCAACGATGCGCGCGGCAAGCACCGGACCGATGCCGGGCAGAAGGTCCAACGAATCGGCGGGAGCGTGGGAGAGGAAAACCAGCGGGTCGGTAAGAAAGGACCGGGGAGGGATCAGCGGCGGGCGACCAACTGGCGGAACACGAGGCGCATTGACGCTGGTTGCAGCGGGAAGTGAATCGAGAGACGAAGAGATATCAACCGTATCGTGAGTCGCGGGCCGGACTCGAAGCATCCGCTCGTGCAGAACACCGGCCAGGCAAATCATGCCCATGACCACCACCGCCCCCACCACCCTGTGCACCGCACCCTCCCCCGCCGCCCAAACAACTCAATCGAACAGCGTCCACTCGATTCCGTACGACAGTGTTTGCGGCGTCATGAGATATCCCGCCACCGTCTGATATTGCTCGTCGAGCACGTTGAGCCACTTCGCATAGAAGCGCACATCCTGCAAGCGTCCGATCAGCGTCACGTTGACCACGTTGAACGCCGGCAGCAGCACACCATTATAGTCGCGGCGGTCGTCACAATACTCATACTCGCCGCCCAGGTAGAGCGCGCTCGACTTTTCGAACAGCTCCATCCCGACCAGAAGGGATGCATTCGCCTGCGTGCGCGGAACGGAGCGAAAGAGGCCGTCGCGGTCGCCGCTCGTGTAACGGCCGCCGGCATCCGCCAGCACTTCCAGCGCGTTGATACGTGTGCCGAATGCAACGCGCTCTTCGAAGAAGGTCATGGTGGGCTCCGCATCGGAGTTGGCGGGGCGCCGCGCGACTGGATCGCCGGCGACCGGCGCAAAGGTGATGTAATCCCGCGAGCGCATCCACGACGCTCGCACCCGGTTCACGAAACCACCGCGGCGCAGATTCCAGTCCGCGTTTCCTTCCAGCGCGGTTTCCGGATCGAGGGTTTGCGTTCCTGACAACAGAAACGTGTCGCGCACATGCACGGGAAGATAGCGCTCGCCGATGGTCGGCATGCGAAACGTGCGCTGGCCGAAGACCGTCACATCACCGAGCGGTATGTCGCGCCGCACGCCGGCGCCCGCCCCCCACGCCATCGTGCGCATGTCGCCGCCCACCACCCCGTGACCGAACAAGGCAAAACCGCCGCGGGTGAGCTCGGTGCTGGCACCGGCATTGCCCTGCGTCAGCTCGCTCTTCGCTCCCGCCGTGCCGACATCCTGCGTCGCGTTGGTGCGCTCACCCTGCGCGAACATGTGCAGCGTCTGCCCGCCGCTCTGCACATTCCACGACACCGTTCCGCCCACGCTCTCATTGGTGGTCGCCGAGTCGGGACGCGCGCTGTCGTAGCCGCGGCCGTAGATCACGGCGTGCGTGCTGCCGATACCCATGCCCGCCCACGCCACGTGTCCGCTCTTCTTGCCCTGGCTCGTGGGCGACTCCACGTCTCCGGTGGTCGTGCTGCGAAAGCGACGGATGCCCGCATCATAGCGGGTGCGCTCGGTGAGATCGCCGCGCAGAACGGCGGTGGCGTTGCGCGTGTTGGCCGTGCCCAACGTCGGAGTGAGCGGCTCGAACTCGTATCCGTCGTCGAGCACTTCGTCGTACGCGAGGTCGAGACCGATGCGTCCCGCTTCGGATCCGAAGCGAACGCGCCGCTGGCGCAGGTCATTGGTGGCCTTGGTGAGCTCGATGAACGTGTGCGGGCGGCCCGCCATGGGCTCCAGCTCGCGCAGCGCAATGGACCCTTCCGTGGCGGGTGCGAAGGTGATCTTGTCGTGCGCATCCATCGTGAGCGATGCGATTCCGCTCGTCGCGATGTGCACGAACGGCGCCGTACCATCCTGCGGATCATTCAGTGGAATACCGTTCGCAACCACCAGCGCCCGTCCGCGACCGATTCCCCAGCGCGAATAGAACGCCTCGTTGCCGATGGGCCCGAAGCGCGCGACCACACCGTCGGGATTGAGCTCCAGGAAGTGGTCGAGCGAGAAGGCGTGGCGACGGAGAAAATTCTCGCGCGTGATGAATTCGAAGTTCGTGACGCGCACTCCCAGCGGACCGGGAGGGAACAGTTCGTCTACCGAGGCAGCGATGTTGCTCAACGAGTCGGCCGGAGCCGGCGGCGTCACCACGCTTGTCTTCGGCTGCTCTTGTGCACTGCCCACCGTCGCGATCACGGACAAGACCATGCATGCCATAGCGATAATTGACACGCGCACTACGCCGCCACCTTTCCACCCAGCTGGCGGCGCGCTCTGTCGAGCACCTTGAGAGTGGGCGGCAGAGCGACGAAAAACAAAGCCGCGTTCCACACCATCTGGATGGCGGCAAACGCGAGCCCGCCCCACACGTATGTCCACAGGGGCACGTTGGCGGCGAAGGCGCTGAATGAAACGGTGTTCACCACCAGCTGATAGAGCGTCACAAGCACCAACCCGGTCGCGGCGGACAGAAGCGCCTGCGCGGTACGCGTCCTCAGTGCCGCGATGCGTGGCCCGAGCCACGCGCCGCAAAATCCGATGAGCGCGTAGCACACCACCTGTGAGAGCCACACCGGCGGTGCCACCGTTCCCAGTGCATTGAAGAGCGAGTGCGCGCCCATGCCCGCCGCGCCCACCACCATGCCCCACCAGGGCCCAAGCAGAAAGCCGGAGATGAAGACGAGCAGTGTGATCACTTCGACATTGGGAATACCAGCCAACGCTTCTCCAGCGGCGTAAACCAGCGCTGTGAGAAGACACGCCAGCAATGTGATGCGCGTAGCTCTCATGATGGGCGCGCTAGCGCGCGCCTGTGGATGCTATCGACGCTTGCCGGGCGGGTCAACGGATAACGAGCAGGCGTCCACGCGCCTCCCCGGAGGGGGCGGTGACGTGAACGAAGTACACACCGGATGCGGCGGGCAACGAGCGCAGGAAGAGAACGTTGGAGCCGCGCTGCAAAACGGTGGTCTCGCGCGATACCAGCCGCCCCGCGACGTCGTACACCGAGAGCGTGCCGGCCGCGCTGGAAGGCGCGTTGATCGCGATGCGCACCATGTCACGCGCC
>DATNGX010000422.1:0-4348 GCA_035605755.1 Candidatus Krumholzibacteriia bacterium | reverse complement strand
CGTCGTTGGATTCGCGCACCGCCTTCACGATATCGGCGCCGACAAGAAGCCCGGAACAGGTGACTGACGCGCCGAAAAAGTCGTTGCGCACCGGGAGAAGCTCCGGCAACACACGCACGCCGTTCGCAGAGAGAAGCGGCCACACGTAACGCTCGAAGACCCGGAAGCCGAGCGAGCCCGTGGCCACCCGGATGCCGCTCAAGTCTTGCGGCAGCTCGCAGCCGGTCAGGTCCGCTTCGATTTCCTCGAGGAAGTGGCGGATGCTGCCGATACCGTTGTCGAGCTGTGGAAAGCCTTCGTACGCATCGTACGCGGGCTCTTCACGCACCGCACCGACGTACCACTCGTCGCTCGCGAACACAAAGCGGCTTTCCCGCCTGGCGAGGAATTGCGTCTGATACGACTCGACCAGATCGATGACCTCGCCCATCTCTTCGTCACGATAGGAACGAATGATGGAGAGACTGTCGCGGTGCTTCGTGAGTCCCACCGGCACCACGGCCAGCGACACGATATTGGGATGAATCCCTTCCAGCGTCTCGATGGTCTCGCGCAGATAATCGCCGTCATTCTTGCCCGGCACGATCACGGCCTGGCAGTGAACCTTGATGTCGCCTTCCGCCAGCGTGCGCAGCGTCTGCACGATGTCGCGTTTCATGGGGCGGCCGAAGATGAAGCGGCGCATGCCGCCTTCCACCACGTGCACGGACACCCACTGCGGAGAATTCCGCTGCTCGATGATCTTGGCGAGCTCGAGGTCGGTGATGTCATTCATGGTGGTGAAGTTTCCGTACAGGAAGCTCAGCCGGAAGTCTTCGTCTTTCACGTACAGCGTTTCGCGCATGCCCTTGGGCATCTGATCCACGAAACAGAACGGGCACTTGCAACGGCAGCGGCGGAAGTCCATTGCCTCGAACCAGATCTCGAGCCCCGCGATGGCGCGCGTGGGGAGCAGGATGTTCTCCTCGCTGCCGTCCTTGCGCTGCACACGGACGGACACCGTCTTCCCCTTCGAGCTGTGGAAGTGGAAGTCGAGCTGGTCCTCGGCCGGCTTGCCGGCGACTTCGACAATGCGGTCGCCCACCGCCAGGATGTTCGGGTCGAGCCCGAAGTCCGCCGGGTTTTTCATGGAAACGATTTCGAGTGCCTTATCGGCCATTTTTCTCCGGTACCTGTCTTACTCGTTCAAGAATTGCGAGCGCTTCGGTTCCTGAAACTGGCTCGACGGCGCGAAGCGCCGTCTGATACCCACCGGGCATGATGGCGTCGACCTGCGAGGCCTGCCCGCGCCCGGCGAGTATCCGGCTCACGATCACGTACAACGACGCCCGCGTCACTTCCTCTTCCGCGTGCTCGGCGCCGTCCGGCGTCGCCGGCATCCATCCGCGCTCCGCGAGAATGGCCAGCGGAGTCGGTCCGCCGGGACTGAGTGCTGCCGTCGCCGTTTCATCCATCATGCGCACAATGGCGCCGGCGAGCTCGCTGCGTGTCACGCCTTCGCGGGCGTGCAGCGCCGTGGGATTGCCCTCGACGTACTGCTTCAGGAGCTCGAGGTACTCGACACTCTGGCCGCGGTCGCCGTAGTGCGCGCCCATGGTGAACGCCTCGATGGCCTCATCGGTTTCGCCCAGCGCCATGTGCGCGCGTCCGATGTAGACGTAGGCGTCGCGCTTTACCGCTTCGTCGGTCGTGGCCGCGGCGATCTTCTCCATGCGCGAGATGGTGCCGCGATAATCTCCCTCCACGAACCGCTCGACCGCCTTGTCGAAATCCCCCTGCTTCTCCACGGTCGACGACGGGCCGCCGCAGGCAAGCAATCCAACCAGCCCGAATGCTCCGATCCGAAGCAGAACGAGGATGCGGGGCGGTCGCTTCATTGGGGGTGCCCAGAAGTACGAATCAAGAAGATGGAGCGGGCAACGGGGCTCGAACCCGCGACCTTCAGCTTGGGAAGCTGATACTCTACCAACTGAGTTATGCCCGCTCTTCTAATGTGCATGTATGGGAACATCTTAGCCCTGTTGTGTCAAGTTATTACTGAGGGCGTGGGGAGCGCAAGAACGCGCTGACCAACTCGCGCGCGCGCTCCGGCGCGTCCGTATGCGTCATGTCCAACCAGACCGCGTCTATCTCGCTCCGAAAGAAGGTCTCCTGGCGCTTGGCGTACTGCCGGGTGAGGGTGACCACGCGGTCGAACACCTCGGCGGGATCCTCGCGCTGCCCCAGCGCATCGGCGATGTCCGCATACCCCAGGCTTTTCATGGCCGGCGCATCGGGTGATACCCCGCCGGCGACCAGAGCGCTCACTTCGGCCACCCATCCCGCGTCAAAGAGCTCGCGCGTGCGCTCGGCGATGCGCTCGCGCAGGATTTCGCGCGGCATGGAGAGCACGAGCTTCAGATAATGGATATCGTCGGCCGCTTTTTTCTGCCGCGCATAGAGATCGCTCGCCGGTGTGGAGGTGTACATGATGAGCTCCAGGGCGCGCGTGATGCGCACCCGATCCGCCGCCGCGATAGCGGCGGCCCGTTCCGGATCGAGGCGTTTGAGCTCCTCGTGGAGGTCGCTCGTTTCTCGTTCCACAAAAGTTGCACGAATGCGCTCCAGCTCTTCGCGCGGGATTGTGACATCGACCAGGCCAGCGAAGAGTGCTCGAAAATACAAACCGGTTCCGCCCACAATAAAGGGCACGCGTCCTCGCGAATCGATCTCACGAATGGCGGCAATGGCGAGGTCAATGTGACGGCCGGTGCTCCCAGTTTCCGTGACGTCGAGATAATCGAGCAGGTGATGCGGGACGCGCTGTCGCGCGTCCATGTCTATCTTCCCGGTGCCGATGTCGAGGCCGCGGTAGACCTGCCGCGAATCCATCGATACGATTTCTCCGTCGAATTCGTGCGCGAGCGACAGGGCGAGGTGTGACTTCCCCGTCGCGGTGGCACCCATGATGGCCACGGCGCGGATGGGCACCTGGGTTGCGTGTGGATTCGCCACCGCAATACCAGGCGCTAGCGCCGGTGGAACCAGCGTCCGATTTCGTCGAGCGAGAGCCGGTAGATGGTGGGACGTCCATGGGGGCAGGAATACGGATTGTCGACCGCGAACAGCTGGTCGGCAAGAAGCTTCATCTCGTCGACGGACAGACGCTGTCCCGCCTTGATCGCACTGCGGCACGCGTAGCTCGCAATCAGCTTTTCATTGAGCGTATTGCCCGGCGCACGATCGGCGATAATGTCGTCAAAGATCTGGCGCAGCAGATGGCCGTCGGACCAGTTCTTCAAGCCCTGCGGATAGCCGCGCACCAGGATGCTGGTACCGCCGAAGGGCTCCAGCGTGAAGCCGAGCTTCTGGAACACCGCGCGCGACGTCTTGAACACTTCCAGCTCGCGCAGCGAGAGCTCGATGGGAATGCTGAACAAAATCTGCTGCGACGGCGGCGCCGCGTCCTGCATGAGGCGCATGCTCCAGTCGAAGATCACGCGCTCGTGTGCAGCGTGCTGGTCGATGACGACTACGCCACCTCGCACCTGGATGAAGATGAAGGTCTGGTTGAACTGCCAGTAGAGCGCATCGTCGGTGGGAACCGCGGGCGCTCCCTCTTCGCGCCGCACCGGTTCGGCGCCGGGAGGCGTAATCGTCGTGGGCGGCCACGTGCTCACCTGCGCCGCCGCAGGCTCCATCGGATTCTCATTGGCGCGCGCGTCGCGCCGTGCCTGGTAATCAGTGAACGCATCGCGGATGCGAGCGTCACTCCCCTGCGCCTGAAACATGGCGGTCTGTGTGTTCTCTTCCCACGGCATCACCGCATCGGTTGCTCCCGCGCTCTCTTCCATGGCACGCGCCGCCATACCGACGGCCAGTGCGGTTTCGCTCTTCGCGGTGAGTCCCTGCTTGACCGCGCTCCGAATCGCGGCGAACACCACACGCTCGTTGCGCACGCGCACCTCGAGCTTGCTGGGGTGCACGTTCACGTCGACATCGCTGGCCGGCATTTCGACACTCAGCACGGCGACCGGGTAGCGCTTGTACGGGATCACGTTGCGATACGCGTCCTGCAGCGCGTGCACGAGCGTGCGCTCGCGCACCGCGCGATTGTTGACGAAGAAAAACTGGCTGAAACGATTGCCGCGCGTGTGCGACGGCAGGCTCACGAAGCCGCGCACACGCATCGATTCTGTCGTGGTTTCCACTTCGACCATCTGTCGCATCGTGGTCGAACCCAGGACGGCCGCGATGCGTTCGCGCCAGCTCGGAGCGGGAAGCAGGTCGAGCACGTGACGTCCGTCGTCGATGTAGTGGATCTCGACGTCGGGCAGGATCAACGCAAAGGCGAGAATGGTTTCGAGGA
>DATNGX010000421.1:0-3321 GCA_035605755.1 Candidatus Krumholzibacteriia bacterium | reverse complement strand
TTTCGGCCCGGTGCGCAGCGTTTCCAGCGCGGTCCGCAAGCGCGCCACATCGTGATAGCGATTGTCGCGGTCTTTGACGAGGCAACGAGCGACGATCTCCGCCATGGCAGAAGGTACGCCCGGCACCAGCTGTGTGAGCGCCGGCGGTTCGTCGCGCAGGATCGACGCGGTCAGATCGAACACGCTTGCGCCACGGAACGGCGCGCGGCCGGTGAGCATCTCGTACAGGACCACGCCGAACGAGAAGATGTCGGATCTTCCATCCAGCGGCTCGCCGCGGATTTGTTCCGGCGACATGTAGGCAGCCGTCCCCGCGACCGTGCCGGGTTCGCTCAGGAACCCATCCGTGCTGCTTCGCGTCGGCGATTGCGGGTCGATCTCGCTCACGACGCGAGCAAGGCCGAAATCGAGAATCTTCACGGTCCCATCGTCGGCAATCTGGATGTTGGACGGCTTGATATCGCGATGGATGACGCGATGCTGGTGGGCCCTTTCCAGGGCCTGCGCAACCTGGAGCACAATCTGGAGGGTCCGGTTGACATCGAGCGGGCCGCGCGCGATTTCGGCCGCCAGATTGTGGCCCGCAAGATACTCCATGACGAGGTAGAGCTTGTCGCGCACCTCGCCGATTTCATACACGGTGCAGATGTTCGGATGGTTGAGCGATGACGCCGCCCGC
Source organism: Candidatus Krumholzibacteriia bacterium (assembly GCA_035605755.1). Lineage (GTDB taxonomy): Bacteria > Krumholzibacteriota > Krumholzibacteriia > WVZY01 > JAKEHA01 > JAKEHA01. The sequence continues at coordinate 2,642 of DATNGX010000421.1, read as the reverse complement.
GCTTCTGCGAACAGCCGCTTCTTGCTGCGCTCGTCCCAGCTCAGTTCGGCGGGCAGCATCTTGATCGCGACCGTGCGTTTGAGCCGCGTATCAAGCGCCTTGTAGACCACGCCCATTCCCCCGCGTCCGAGAATCTCGACGATTTCATATTGGGCGATGGTTTGGCCAAGCATGACATGCCCAGTTTACAGCATGACGGGCAGGACAAGAAGAGAATGAGAATCGGGAGAATCTACGAGAGGGTCTAATCGAAGACGACCATCGAGTAGACGGGAATTCCGGAGAGACGGCGCCTGCCGTCGAGGAACTTGAGCTCGACCACGAACGCCATTTCCACGACTTCGCCGCCGATACGGCGCACGAGGCGCGCCGATGCCTCGGCGGTCCCGCCCGTGGCGAGCAGGTCGTCGATGATGAGGACGCGTTCGCCCTTCTGGATGGCATCGGTGTGGACTTCCAGCGTTTCGGTGCCGTACTCGAGGTTGAAGGTTTCGGACACGGTGTCGAAGGGCAGTTTTCCGAACTTGCGCAGCGGCACGAAACCGGCGCCGATGTTGGTGGCCAGCGGAGCACCGAAGATGAAGCCGCGCGACTCCATGGCCGCGATCTTGTCGATGCGCATGGATTGATAGCGCGCGGTCAGTCCGTTGATGACTTCGGAGAAGACGGCCGGATCACTCAGGATCGGCGTGATGTCCTTGAAGATGATGCCGGGCTTGGGAAAGTCGGTAATGTCGCGAATGGCGGCGCGGACACGGGCGAAATCGGTGGCCTGGTTGGCCGCGCTCATGTCTTGGACCCGCGACGTCCGCCGGCGAGCACGAGGTTGAGCTTCTGCAGCGCGCGCTTTTCGATCTGGCGCACGCGCTCGCGCGACACACCCACGACGTGACCGGCTTCTCCCAGCGTCCGCGGCTCGCCGTCGTCGAGACCGTAGCGCAGCGTGAGCACTTCCTGCTCGCGCGGAGAGAGGCAGCGGTCGAAAAGATCGCTCATCTCCTGGTTCTCGAGCTGGAGCGTCACCAGCGCTTCCGGTGAGTGCATGTCCTTGTGCAGCGGATCGGCCGAGAGGCTCTGCAGCGCATCGGCGCTGGTGGTGGGATCCTCGGAGCGGATGCCCGCGATCAATGTGCGCGCGAGCTTCACGCGCCGCACGCTGATGCCGAGCGCTTCCGACATGTTCTCGTCGTCGATGCGCTTCCCCGCCGCTTTCAGCTCTTCTTCCTTCTTCAGGTATTTGTTGATGAGATGAAAGATGTGCACCGGAATGCGAATGGCACGCGACTGCCCCGCAATGCCGCGCTTGATCGACTGCTTGATCCAGTACGACGCGTATGTGGAGAAACGAAAGCCGCGCGAGTAGTCGAATTTGGACGCAGCGCGGATCAGTCCGAGATTTCCGTCTTCGATCAGATCGAGGAGGTTCTGGCCGCCGCGCGAGTAGCGCTTGGCGATGGTCACCACCAGGCGCAGATTGCAGATGATCATGCGGCGGCGCGCTTCCTCGTCGCCTTCCGCCATGCGCCGGCCGAGCTCGACCTCTTCTTCGGGAGTGAGCAGCGCATAACGGCCGATTTCCGCGAGGTATCGGGTCTGAATGTCGTAGGAAGGCTCGCGCTCGGCGTCGTCCGCGGATGATTTTGTTCGGTGACTGGCCATAGGGAGGGAAATGGTCGGGGCGAGAGGATTTGAACCTCCGACCTCCTGGTCCCGAACCAGGCGCGCTAACCGGACTGCGCTACGCCCCGATGCCTGTTCATGAACGGGCCGCGACATACCGCAAACCCGGCCTAAGTTGCATCATACTAACAAATTTAGAGAACGAATCAAGCGGATAGTTCAGGCCCGGCTCTCGGTCATGCGGCGGGTTCTGGCGGCCTTGTCGCCACTCCTGGTATCGCGCACCAGAGGCACGAATGAGCACTCGATCAAGCGCTCGACATCGAACTTGCCGCCGCGCCGCGTGAGCCGGACGATCTCCTGCGTGGACTCGTGGCCGTCGCTGCGCATCACCGGGCCGATGAGGAAGCCGCCGTCCGACACCTGTGCCAGAAGCGCGCGGGGTACATGCTTCGCTGCCGCCGTGAGGAGCACGCGGTCGAAGGTCCCTTCGTCCCAACCGCGCGCGCCGTCTCCATCGCGCACGGTGACGTTGGTAATGAGAAGATCGCGGAGCAATATGCGCGCGCGGTCCGCCAGCTCGGGCACGCGCTCGATCGTGCACACGTCGCGACACAAATTGGCGAGCACCGCGGCGTGATAGCCCGATCCGGTGCCGATCTCGAGCACGCGCTCACCGCCGTCGAGACGCAGCTGTTCGCTCAGGTACGCCACCATGTAGGGCTGCGACATGGTCTGGCGGAAACCGATCGGATACGAATGATCGGCGTAGGCCTCGATTCCGGCGTCGCGACCGATGAACAAATGGCGCGGCACGCGCAGCATCGCTTCGATCACACGCGGGTCGCGAATGCCGCGCGCATACACGTGCTCGCGCACCATGCGCTCGCGCGCAATCTTATACTGCCGCCACCTCACAGCTCCACCTTCCACGTCTCCATGTCGACCACGGTGCGATAATCGGTGAGGTCGAGATGCAGCGGCGTCACCGAGACGAAGCCCGATCGTACCGCGGCAAAATC
>DATNGX010000420.1:0-4090 GCA_035605755.1 Candidatus Krumholzibacteriia bacterium | reverse complement strand
ACGGGTTTGGAAGAGATGGATCCGATCACTCCCGGGAGCGCGGCGGAAAGTCCGGCCGCCGCAATGAAGATCTGTGTGCCGGCGGCGTCGACGCGGCGCACGTATTCGTGCAGCGCTTCGGGCTGGCGGTGCGCCGAGATGACCTTGAGCTCCCAGTCGATGCCGAAGCGGTCGAGCAGATCGGTGGTGGCCTTGAGATGTCCTTCGTCGCTCTTCGATCCGAGCAGAATTGCGACGCGAGCAGATTTCGCCATTTAGCTTTTCGTCCTTTCCTTGTGTGCGCCGGCATGGCGGCGTCCGATATCACTTCTGAAAAATGAACCCGGGATCTTGACCCGGCTCACGGCCGCGTAGGCGCCTTCGAGCGCGCGCGCAAGTTCGTCGCCCCACGCGCTGACCGCGAGGATGCGGCCGGATGTTGAAAGTGTCTTGTTACCTTCGGTACGGGTTCCGCCATGGAAAACGGCGACAGAGTCTCCGGGTATGTCATCCAAACCCTCGACGGGCACGCCCGTCTCGGGTTCGTTCGGATATCCCTTGGCCGCAATCACAATGACCGCCGCACTCCCGGCGCGCGTTTCGATGGCGTCAGGGATTTTGCCGCTGGCTGCATCCAGGAGCAGCGCCGCTACGTCGCCGCCAAGAAGCGGCATCAACGCTTCGGTTTCGGGATCACCGAAGCGCGCGTTGAACTCGAGCACTTTGGGTCCGTTCGTCGTCCACATCAGGCCCACGTAGAGTGTGCCGGTGAACGGCGCGCCTTCTTTCTGCATTCCCTGTAAAACGGGAACGATGACGTTCTGCTTCACGTCCTCGAGGTCGGCCGCGCTCACCCATGGGACCGGGGCGATGGCACCCATCCCGCCCGTGTTGGGACCGGTGTCGCCATCGTAGGCGCGCTTGTGGTCCTGCGAGCTGGGAAGCAGCGCGACAGCGGTGCCGTGGCACATCGCGTGAACAGAGACTTCTTCGCCCTCGAGAAATTCCTCCACCACCACACGGCTTCCCGACGCGCCGAATTTTTTCGCGAGCAACATATCATCAATGGCCTGCTCGGCTTCGTTGATGGTGGCCGCGACCACGACTCCCTTGCCCGCCGCGAGGCCGTCCGCTTTGATAACGACGGGTGCGCCCAGGGCGCGCGCGAATTCCCGGGCCGGACCCGGTTCGTCGAAAACGGAGAACTGAGCGGTGGGAATCCCGTGGCGCTGCATGAAATTTTTCGCGAATGCCTTGCTGCCCTCGAGTTGCGCGGCCGCCGCGGTGGGACCGTAGATGGCCAGGCCGGCCTCGCGAAAACGATCCACCACGCCAAGCATGAGCGGGCCTTCCGGACCCACCACGGTGAGGTCGACCTCTTCGCGCTTCGCGAACTCGATCAGCGCCGCGATATCGTCGCCCGGGATGGCCACGTTCCGGGCCAGGAGCGCCGTACCGGCGTTTCCGGGCGCGACAAAGACCGACGACACACTCGGCGAGCGACGGATCGCCCACGCGAGCGCGTGTTCCCGGGCGCCCGAACCAATAACCAGCACTTTCAAAGCAGCTTATCCTCGTGGAAGGAGTGAGCGGATAGCCGCAGAATAATGGAAGAGTGAGAGCGCCGTCAACGGCGAGAGCGCAGCACCGCCGAAGGCGATGTTTCCGTGTTAATTATTTTATTAAAATCTACATCCGTTACGGATGTAGACTGGGCCTGTTGGAGCCGCAGTGGTCTTCGGATCAATGGAGCGAGTTTCTAGAAGGCACCCGCAATTCGTTCGATGGCCTTTCTCAGATTCGCCTGCGAGTTCGCGTATGAGAGGCGCACGAAGCCTTCGCCCTGCGGGCCGAATGACGTTCCCGCCAGCACGGCGACGCCGGCTTCTTCCATGAGGTAGTTTTCGACTTCCTTCGACGTCTTCCCCGTGCCGGTGATGTTCGGGAACACGTAAAACGCGCCCGAGGGACGATGGCAGCGGAAGCCCTTGATCTTATTCAACCCGTCGACCACGAGATCGCGGCGCGTCTTGAACTCCTTCAACATGGCGTCGACGCTGTCCTGGGGGCCCTGCAGTGCTTCGACGCCTGCGATCTGCGTGAAGCTGCACGTGCAGCTCGTGGAATTCGTCTGCAGCTTGGCCACACGCGCCGCCATCTCCTTCGGGAATACGCCGTAGCCCAGGCGCCAGCCCGTCATGGCGTACGTCTTGGAGTGGCCATCGAGAATGATGGTGCGCTCCGGCATACCGGGATACGAGTACGGCGAGTAGTTCTGCGCTCCATCGTAGATGACGCGCGAATAAATTTCATCGGAGAGCACGTAGAAGTCGTGCTTGACCGCGAGCTCGGACAGACGCGCGATGGTTTCCTTCGGCAGCACCCCGCCGGTCGGATTGTGCGGGCTGTTGATGATGACAAGACGCGTCTTCTTCGTGATCAGCGACTCGAGCTGGTCGGGATCGAACGCAAAGTTGTTCTCTTCTTTGAGCGGAAGCGGGACGCGTTTCGCGCCCACATACTGCGCCATGCTCTCGTAGATGGGAAATCCGGGATCCGGATAGATGACTTCATCGCCCGGATCGAGTAGCGCGAGCACGGTAAAAAAAATAATGGGCTTGGCGCCGGGCGTGATGACGACCTGCAGCGGGTCGACCGCGACGCCGCGCGTCCTGGCTACGTACTCGGCGATGGCCGCGCGCGCTTCCGGGAGTCCTGCCGAAGGACCGTAGTGGGTGTAGCCCTTGCCGATCGCGTTCATGGCCGCATCGACGATGTTCTTCGGGGTGTCGAAGTCGGGCTCTCCGATTTCGAGGTGGACGATGTCGCGGCCCTTGGCCTCGAGGGCCTTGGCGCGCGCAAACACTTCGAACGCGGTCTCGGTCCCGAGGTGATTCATCCGTTCCGCAAATCTCATTGCAACTCCAGTATCCACAGTCGCTCCCGGCCTCGTCGCACTTGTGCGACGGCTGCAAATGGTTCATGTAAGCCGTTGTAATTGGTGACGGTAGCAAGGCACATGCCCCGCTGTCAAAAGGACTTTTCCCGAAGATATCAACCGCGCAGCCCGAGAGTTATCCACACCCGGGGCGCTCCCGGAGGCCGCTGCGCCCACGCCGCGCCCATCCAGGCGTGGTGTTTGAGCCACAAACGAAAGGATGCGGCCAGCGCTGCGCCCTTCCCCGTGACCGCCGCATATTCGACCAGGCCGGGCGGGGCCGCGTCAGTGGAGTATGAAATCTGGCCGGTCTCCAGCGCATGCGCGCTGGCCGAAAGTCGGGTGTCGCACGCACCCGCACGCAGGCGCCACGACCAGGTCGCGATGATGCCGGGTTTTCCGGTTCGACTCTGGACCCATTCGAGGCGGTACGCGTTGTCAACTGGCCAGCCGTTCGCGATCACACCATTCACGCGCACGGTGGCGCGGGCTCTCCAGTCGTCCAACACCTCGTGAGCAGGCAACGAAGCAAGAGCTCCTTTGGACGCGCGCGTGTTTTCTTCGCGGGTGATCCGCGCAGCAAGTTGCAGTCGCGCATCGCTCGTGATGCTCCATTCACCATCCCAGTACGCACGTCGTCTTCGAATGTCGGACACGACATCGCGCCTGGTCAGAGTCGACACACCCGTGCGACTCGCTCCCCATCCCCACCCATCGCGACGCTCGAGCGCCACCCCAGCGCTCCTTGCGCGCGAACACCAGCGGCTCGTCGTTGGCGGGGCCGGCGCCGGCAATGGCGATCACACTCATGGAACCCGAAACCATGCGCGCGACAGCGCGCACACGCTCGTGCGACAGAGCGATTTCTCCGCCCGCGAAAGTGTTTTCTGTCTTGTGCGCGCCGTAGATCGAACCGGCGACACGCTTGTCCGTTGCGCCCACGGCAAAGCCAAGAACCCCGCTCCGGATGAGCGTTTCAAAACTTGCGACACCGGCATGACTATGCTCGCGCGTCTCCCATCCCCCTGACGAGACACGAAAAGCATCCGTGCCGAGCACGATTCCTCCGCCTCTCATGGACGACCATGTCGACGTCGATGATCGCATCGCCAGGCCTGACGTTCGCGCCGAAAAGGACGGGCGGAGGTCTCCGCCGGTGCGTGGATCGCCGAT
>DATNGX010000419.1:0-3240 GCA_035605755.1 Candidatus Krumholzibacteriia bacterium | reverse complement strand
TCGACCTCACGTACAACCCGGACTTCAGCCAGATCGAATCCGACGCCACCCAGATCGACGCCAACCGAACGTTCGCGTTGTCGTATCCCGAGAAGCGGCCCTTCTTCCAGGAGGGCGCTGACATGTTTTCGTCGTGGATCTCGGCCGTGTACACGCGCTCCATCAACGATCCCATCCTCGCCGGCAAGCTCACCGGCAAACAGGGCAAGAACACCGTCGCCATCATGGGGGCCAAAGACGAGAACTCACCGTACATCATTCCGTTCGAAGAGCAGAGCATCGGCGCCAACGGAGGCAATACATTCTCCACCATTGCCCGCTACAAGCGCGACGTGCTCAAGGCCTCTTACGTCGGTCTTCTGGCCACGGACCGGCGCTCACTCGAAAACGGGAACGGATCCAACACCACCTTCGGCGCCGACACCAAACTGCGCTTCGGCGAAACGCTGGAGTGGCGGGCGCAGGTGCAGGGGAGCTATACCGAAGAGCCCAACGACACCACGCTCTCCGCCGACTTCAACGAGATCCATTTCGGCAACGACAAGCAGTACGACTCGTACTTCAACGGCGAAACCTTCGGCGGCGTGGCGATGACCACCACGTTCCTGCGCAGCGCGCGCCACTGGAATGGCAACGTGTGGTACGAGGACTACTCGCCCACCTTCCGCGCCGAGAACGGTTTCGTCACGCAGAACGACTACCGCATGGCGGGCGGTTGGACCGACTGGATGTTCTACTTCGACAAGAGCAAATGGCTCGAGCGCATCGAGCCGCAGCTCGAGGGCTACCGGAAGTACAATTACGACGGCGTCTTCAAGGACGAGTACATACAGCCCTCGATCTGGTTCCGCTTCAAGAAACAGACCTATCTGTGGAGCGGCTTCATGTGGAGCAACGAGCGCTTCGCGGGCACGCTGGTAGAAGGCATACAGCGCTGGAATGTGGATTTCGACACCGAATTCAACAAGCGCATCGCGTCGGGTTACTACCATCACCTCGGCCATTCCGTGGTGCGCGACACCGCCGACCCGCGCCTGGGCGACGAATTCAGCTGGGGCACGTACCTGACCCTGCGGCCGACGACGCAACTGCGCTTCGACGGCACCTACGACAAGTTCACCCTCCACGAGCTCGGCGGCGGGCCCGAGATATTCGACACCTACGTCACGCGCGGCAAGCTCTCGTTCCAGTTCACCAAGAACCTGTTCCTGCGCGTGGTGGGACAGTACGTCGACGACGCGAAGGATCTGCAGGTCGATCCCCTGTTGAGCTACAAGATCAATCCCTTCACCGTGTTCTTCGTGGGCTCGTCACACTCCTTCAACGACTTCAAAGACGACCCCAACACACCGGCGAGGGAAATCGAAAACGAAGGCTACCGCCAGACCGAGCGCCTGTTCTTCGTGAAGTTCCAGTACCTGTTCAGAGTGTAGCTCTCGAGCCGCTGCAGTCTGACAAAGAGGAAGCCCGGCCATGTGCATGGCCGGGCTTCTTTTTTGCCCTGCGCGCTCGCGTCGGACTACTTCGTGTTCACCCAGACCGATTTCTTTTCGAGATACATGTCGATGGCGTCCTTGCCGAGCTCGCGGCCGAAGCCGCTCTCGCGGAAGCCGCCGAAGGGGGATGCGGGGTGGTACACGTTGTATGTATTCACCCACACGGTGCCCGCTCTGAGCGCGGCGGCCACGCGATGCGCGCGGCCCAGTTCCTGGGTCCATACGCCGGAAGCGAGACCGTAGGCACTGTCGTTGGCGAGCTTCACGGCTTCTTCTTCGCTCTCGAACGGAATTACGGCGAGAACGGGGCCGAAGATCTCCTCGCGCGCAACTTCCATGTCGTTGCGAACGCCGGTCAGGATCGTCGGCTCGAGGAAGAAACCCTTGCCGTTCACCGCGGTCGCTTTTCCACCGATGGTGACTGTCGCGCCTTCTTTGACGCCGGCTGCGACTTTCTCCAGCACGCTGTCGCGATGTTGTCTTGTCACCTGCGGTCCGAAGCGTGTCTTGTCGTCCATGGGATCGCCGGGTGTGTAACGCGCCATCTTGCCGCGTACCAGTTCGACGAACTCGTCGTGCACCTTCTTCTCGACGAAGAGGCGTGAACCGGCCGCACACACTTCGCCCTTGTTGTAGAAGATGCCGCTGCACGCGCCGTTGGCGGCCAGGTCGAGCTTCGCATCTGCGAACACGATATTGGGCGACTTCCCTCCCAGCTCGAGCGACACGCGTTTGATGGTGCCGGCCGCGCTCTTCATCACGGTGCGACCCACCTCGGTGGAACCTGTGAATGCAATCTTGTCGACGCCGCGCGCATCGAGAAGCGCCTGCCCGGCCACCGAACCTCTTCCCGGCACCACGTTCACGACACCGGCGGGAATGCCGGCCTCGAGACAGAGTGCGCCGAGCTTGAGCGCGCTGAGCGGCGTGGCTTCGGACGGCTTGATGACCGCGGTACAACCGGCGGCGAGCGCGGGGGCAAGCTTCCACACGGTCAGGAGCAGCGGAAAGTTCCACGGGATGATCATGCCCACCACACCGACCGGCTCGCGCAGCGTGTAATTCAGAAATCCGGGAATGCCGGGAATGGTTTCGCCGCCCAGCTTGTCGGCCCAGCCCGCGTAGTAGCGCAAGAGACTGGCCACGAACGGCACTTCGATTTTGGACGACTCGAAGATGGGTTTGCCCTGGTTGGCGGTCTCGAGCTTCGCAATCTCCATCAGATCGCGCTCGCACAGGTCGGCGAGCTTCCACAAGAGCCTCCCGCGCGTGCCGCCATCCATCTTGCTCCACGGCCCGGACTCGAGCGCGGCTCTCGATGATGCGACGGCAGCCTCGATCTCCGCTTTTCCACCGGACGCGACGTCGGTGAGTTTGTCTTCGGTGGCGGGATTGATGAGGGTGTGGGTCGCGCCATCGGACGCATTGACCCATTCGCCGTTGATCAGGATTCTTGTGTGTTTGATTTCCAAGCGGTCTCCCGTTTCGGTGTGAAAGTCGCGCGAGTATACGACGCGGTCACTTGAGCAGCACCATTTTTCGAGTCTGCGAGAAGCTGCCCGATGTCAGGCGGTAGAAATAAACGCCGCTTGCAGACTGATGTCCAGCATCGTCGCGGCCGTCCCAGGTAACGCTGTAGCGCCCCGCCGGCTGGGTCGCGTCCACAAGCCGTCTTACCACGGCGCCACTCACGTCGTAGATCACCAGACGGCTTTTCCCTGCGCTTCTTAGATCGTACGCAATC
>DATNGX010000418.1:0-2150 GCA_035605755.1 Candidatus Krumholzibacteriia bacterium | reverse complement strand
AGCGTCTTGCCGTCTTTGTTCGTATCACCGGCAACATCGGTTGAAAACACTCCATCGTTCGTCGCCGCGAACAGCAGGGCCGTTTCCCGAACGAGAAACGCGTTGGCTACGGAGATGTCGTGGTTGTTGAGCACATCGGCCGGCACATTGCCGAGTGACTCGAGCGTGATCAGCATATGGTCTTTGCCGTAGCCGGTGATTCGGTAGCCCAGTGCGGTTCCGTCGCACACATACCCCTCGAGACCGATCTGACCGGGAGCTGCCGCCCGGATGCCGGAAGGCTCGGTTTCGCCGGTGTACGGATTGTCGACATGCTGTAGCCCGGCTTCGTTCCAGGCGACGTAGTAGTCACCGTATGTCCCATTGTGAGCAGCAGCGTAGACTTCCAACTTGTCGCGCATCGCCTGACACGCAGTTACAATCTGCTGGTCCTCTGCTGATAGAGAGGGCGGCGGTGGAGGCGCAACGGTGGAGTTGTCGTCGCTGCACGCGATGACGAGAACGAGTGGCAACAGGGCCGAGAGCAGACGTACCTTACGCATGGCAATTTCCTCCCGGAGAATCTTGCCCAGCAGCCGCCGTGCCATGTAAGCCGGGCGTCCGCCTGGCGACCAAGTGATCGCGGAGCGATTCTCCCTTTGCGGAAAGAACGCCGTCAATCTTAGAATGAACACACCACGGAGAATTTTATGAAAACGCCGCGAGTTCTTAGTCTGGTTTTGGCGTCTATTGTCATCGCCGCGATGGCGGGCATCGTGCACGCGGGGGAAAAGAAGAAGAATGAGATCGCCATCTTTGCGGGTGGATGTTTCTGGTGCATGGAGTCGCCGTATGATTTCATCGACGGGGTCAAGTCCACCACGCCGGGTTACACGGGCGGCACGACGAAGAATCCGACGTATCACCAGGTGAGCACGGGAGAGACGGGTCACGCGGAGTCGATGGAAGTGGAGTTCGACCCATCGAAAGTGAGTTACGAAGAGCTGCTCCTGGTTTACTGGCACAACATCAACCCGACGCAGAGCGGCGGACAGTTCTGCGATTACGGCAGCCAGTATCGTCCGGAGATTTTCTATACGAACGATGCGCAGCGCGTGGCCGCGGAGGCGTCAAAGAAGGAAATGGAAAAACGCTTCGGTGTGGTGGCGGTGAAGATCGAGCCGGCGAGCAAGTTCTATCCGGCGGAAGAGTATCATCAGGACTATTGCACGCGGAACTCGGATGCGTATCATGAGTACCGCGAGTTGTGCGGACGCGACCGTGTGCTGAAAGAGATATGGGGCGACGAAGCGGGAGTAGCGCACGCGTCCGCGAAGAAATAGGAGAACGTCATTCCTTTCACCGAACCCTTCAATCCTCTCGCGCGTGACTTCTGGCTGCCGGTACTGACGTCGGTACTGTGCGGCATGGTCATCGGATTCGAGCGGCAGCTGCGCGGCAAGCCGCTCGATGTTCGTTCCGGCGTGCTCGTCTGCCTGGGCACGTTCGTGTTCATCCGCCTCGGCCTGGCACACGGCACGGCCGCTTCGGATCCCACGCGCGTGCTGGGCCAGGTGGTGACTGGAATCGGTTTTCTGGGCGCCGGCGTCATGCTCACGCGCGGGCACTATGTGGTGGGACTCACGACAGCTTCGGTGATCTGGGTCTTGGCCGCGATCGGCGCGACGATCGGATTCGGCAATTACCGCGGTGCCATCGCGCTCACGCTCGTCACATTTGCAGTCCTCAACATCCTCGAAGTGGTCGAAAACCGCCTCGCCAGCATGCGGCGCGGTCCCCACGCCAAGAACCAGACCATCGATCGCGACCTCGACTGACGTCCCTGCTAATGCGCCGCCGCTCGGGCGGCGACGGCCTTTTGCTGTTGTTTTCGATGCTGCTGTTCGTGAAACACGCCGGCCACGCCGAGCAGCGTGAGCGCCGAGCCCGCCACCGTGTAGCGCGTGATGGGTTCGCTGATGAAGATGGCGCCGAGCAGAACGGCGATGACGGGGTTGACGTAGCCGTACGTCGTCACGATGCTCATGGGGAGCATCTGCAGCGCTTTCACGAACGACGTAAACGCGATTACCGAACCGAATACAATGAGATACGCCCACGCGAGAAGCGCTTCGGTGGTGGGCGCCGGCCTGGGTTCGCGCGTGATGACG
>DATNGX010000417.1:0-3956 GCA_035605755.1 Candidatus Krumholzibacteriia bacterium | reverse complement strand
GCGTCCATTTCCAGCAGATAGGCGCGGAAATCCCTCACCAGGGAAGCTCCCACGGTGAGACGGGTCACGGTCTTGTCGATCACGAAAACCCGTGCCTCCGAGATCTTCAGCACGTCGGTGAGGAGATCGTCGAGGTAGAAGACCTCGACGCCGCGTTTCTCCAGATGGCGCGTGAACTTGTCGTGCTCGCCGCGCGCTTTGCGCACCCACAGCACGTCATCAAAGAGAAGCTCCTCGCGGTTGGTCGGCGTCAGACGGCGCAGACTGAGGTCCGGCCGGTGCACGAGCACCTTGCGAAGTTTCCCGACTTCCGAATCGACTCGAAACTGGCTCACAAATTACTCCCGAAGGTCGCGTCCGGTCAGACGAATGAAGAGGCTTTCGAGTGAAGGCGGCTTGATGGTGACTTCGCGCACGTCGCCCAGGGCGGCGGCAACTTCGAGAAGACGTCCGGAAAGTCCGGCGCCCGACGGCGCGGCAACCACGACTTCCTCCGGCGAATCCAGCATGACTTCCGCACCGTTCACGGAGCGCAGCGCGGCTTTGAGCTTCTCGCGGTCGAAGCCACCGCGCAGGCTGAACAGCTGCACGTCCTCGACTTCGCGGCGCAGATCATCGAGCGTGCCTTCCTTGATGATGTGTCCGTGATCGATGATGCCGATGCGGTTGCACAGCCGCTCCGCTTCTTCCAGGTGATGCGTGGTGAGCAGCACGGCCGTGCCGCCACCCGCAATCTCACGAATCTTGTCGATCAGGTGCAGCCGCGTCTGCGGATCGAGTCCGGTGGTGGGCTCGTCCAGGATCAACGCTTTGGGCTGGTGCAGGATGCCGAGCACCAGTGTCAGTCGCCGCAGCATGCCGCCCGAGAGCGCACCCGCCGGTTTGTCGACGTGATCCGACAGCTCCATCCAGTTGAGGAGAGAGCGCGAGCGTTCGCGCAGCGTCTTGTTGTCGACGCCGTAGAGCGAGCCGAAAAACATGCAGTTCGCCATCGATGAAAGCTCCTCGACGACGATCGACTGCTGCGGGACCACGCCCAGGATGCGTTTGGCCTGGAGAGGATCGCGACCGATGTCGAAGCCGCCGATCGCGGCCGACCCCGACGAGGGGGTCACCAGCCCGCAGGTCATGTTGATCGTGGTCGACTTGCCGGCGCCGTTGGGGCCGAGAAGGCCGTAGATCTCGCCGGGGCGTACCCCGAAGGACACGCCTCGAACTGCCTCGACTTTTCCGTACGATTTGGTAAGATTCGTAACTTCTATCATATCTTTGGTTTGGCCGTCTGGATGGCGAGCCGGGAGTATAGGGGAGGCCTGCTCCGCGGGTCAAGCGAGGCGCCAGCCCATATAAGGAAGGAAACCTTGTCCAAACCCGCCCGCAAAACGGGCCTGTGGCTCCTCACCACCGTGGTGACGGTGGCCGTGATGCTCATCCTTGGCGAAATCCTGATCGGTCTGGCCAGCCCCAGCGAGTACCTCTACCCGCGTTACCAGTTCTCGGCCGAGTACGGTCTGATTCCATTCCCCAATGTGGTGATGGTGCACGGCATTCCGCGCAAATACGAGTTCCACTACACCGTGAACTCGATGAATTCGCGCGGTGAGGTGGTTGTGCCGCACAGGTCCGGTCTTCCCGCTGTGGTCGTGCTTGGCGATTCGTATTCCTTCGGGATGGGAGTGCCGGACGGCGACGAGTATCCGACCATCATGCGCCATCGTCTTTCGAGCCGCGCCGATGTGGTGAATCTGGGCGAGCCGGGGTGGGGACTGACGCAGGAGATCCGCCGTTACTACGACACCGGTGCGAAGTACAAGCCGGAGATCGTCGTGCTGCAATTCTGCGCCAACGATCCGTCGGACAATCTCGCCAATCGTGTCACCGTGGTGGAGAACGGCGAGTTCAAGTTCATCGACAGCGCCAACTCGCTCAACGTCGTGAAGAAGTATCTGTCACGTTCGTTCGTGCAGCGCACCCAGCTTTACAACTTCGTGCGCACACGCGCATCACAGGTGCTCCTCACGCGTCTCACGACGCATGAAGCGTCCAGGCTGGATGCATCCGCGCCCGACACATCGAAGACCGGTGCGGTGCCGGGCATCGAGCGTGTGCACATCGAGCTGCTCGAAACGTTTGCTGCGAAGCTTCATGCCGAGGGACGACGGCTCTGGGTGATCTCGGTGGACCAGCAACTCGAACAGTTTCCACACATTGATCAAGCCGTCCGTGATCTCGATGCGCGGGGAGAGCTGCGCTACATCGAAGTCCTCGACTGGCTGAAGGGCCACGAGCCCTACGCGTCTCCCGAAGGCCACATGTGGGGTACGCCCGCCCACGAGCTGATCGGCGAGCACCTGGCCGCCGAAGTGTCGGCCGCCCTCGCCGATTCCTCCGCCGTTCCGAAATCATGAGCGAGCTCGAAATTCTCTACGAAGACAATCACGTGCTGGGAGTGCTGAAACCGGCCGGGATGCTCTCGCAGGGCGATCGCACCGGGGACATCACCGCGCTCGAGCTGGCGCGCAATTACATCAAGAACAAGTACGAGAAGCCGGGCAATGTGTTCATGGGGCTCGTGCAGCGTCTCGACCGGCCCGTGTCCGGCGTGATGATACTTGCGCGCACGTCCAAGGCGGCCTCGCGCCTCTCGCAATCATTCCACGACCGCATCAGCGAGAAGACCTACCTGTGCGTGGTATCCGGGAACATGGAGCAGGAGAGCGGAGAGCTGAGCGCGTTGATCGTACGTGCGCACACGCGTTCGCGGATCGCGGCCACCGAGTCGGAGAAAACCAAGGCCGCGACGCTGGAGTACCGCGTGCTCGGAAGGTTTGCAGGGGAGGAGACGCGTGCTCCGCGTCCACGGGGCCGCCGTGATCCCGCCGCGATGACGCTCCTCGAAGTGCGGCCGCGCACCGGGCGCCATCACCAGATTCGACTGCAGCTCTCATCCGCCGGCCATCCCATTCGCGGCGATGTCAAGTACGGCGCGGTGACACCGCTTCCGGACAAATCCATTGCGCTGCATGCGGTGCGGTTGCGCGTCCCGCATCCCGTCCAGGACGAGATCATCGAGCTTTCCGCGCCGCCGCCTTCGAGCGAGCCGTGGTCCCACTTCGGCGCCGCGATCGCGAAGCTTTTTCCGCCATCGAAAGCATGACGCCGTCGCGCACGCCGCCCTCGATCAACCGGATCGAGCGCTTGCCTGCGTAACTGGCCACGGTGAGCAGCACCGCCAGTCCCGCCGTGATGATGTCGGCGCGATCAGGGGGCAGTCCGTGAAAATTCTTGCGCTGTGCGGTGGTCGAGCGAAGGCAGCGCAGCTCCAGCGCATGCAACTGCGAAACGGAAACCGTGCTCCCGCCCCCATCGCTGCGTAACTCGAGCATCGAGGCTGCGGTGGTTGCAGTCCCGCCCGAGACGACCAGTTGAAGGTCGCGCACGCGGACGTTTTTCAACATGCCCGCCACCACCCGCTCGATCTCCTCATTCAGACGCAAGTACTCATCAGCGGTGACCGGATCGTTGGCCAGGAATTTCTCGGTGAGTCGAACCGCTCCCAGCGGCACCGATCGCACGAGGGGAGTCCGCTGGCCGCGGGTCACGATCAACTCCGCAGATCCACCGCCGATATCCAGCACCATGAGATCACGCTTCGTGCGCAGACGTGCCTGCACGGAGCGGAGCACCATGGTGGCTTCCTCGGCCCCTGTGAGTATCTTCACGGGCACCTCGCTGACCCGCGCGATACCCCGGGCAGCGCTTTCTCCGTTGGACGCAGCGCGAAAGGCATAGGTGCCCACGGCGATCACGTCCGCGGCGCCCTTGCGTTGGGCGTCAATGACCAGTCTCATGACGGCGCGCACCGTGAAACGGAGGGCGTTCACGTCGAGCTCGCCCGACGCCGCGAGTCCCCGGCCAAGTCGAGTGGGCTCACGCTTGACGTACGTGTAAACCAC
>DATNGX010000416.1:0-3665 GCA_035605755.1 Candidatus Krumholzibacteriia bacterium | reverse complement strand
CATTTTGCGGTAATCGAGAATCTCGTCGAGCTCTGCGGCGGGAAGAACTTTGCGCTCGAGCGCGATCTCGCGCAGCGTGCGCCCCGTCACCATGGCTTCCTTCGCCAGCGCGGCAGCCTTGTCGTAACCGATCTTGGGTGCCAGCGCCGTGCACGACGAGAGATTGAGCTCCAGAAGATCCCCCGCGCGCTTCTCGTTGGCGGTGATCCCCGTGATGCACTTCTCCGCGAACACGCGGCTCACGTTGGCGAGCAGACGAATCTGCTCCAGGAGATCGTACGCGATCACGGGCATCATCACGTTGAGCTCGAGATAGCTTCCCAGTCCGCCCAGCGTGATGGTGGCGTCGTAGCCAATCACCTGTGCGCACACCATGTGCACGGATTCGCACACGACCGGATTCACCTTGCCCGGCATGATTGAAGAACCCGGCTGGATCGACGGCAGCGTGATCTCCGCAATTCCGGTGCGCGGGCCCGACGCCATCAGGCGGATATCATTCGCAATCTTGGCGAGCGACACCGCGATGGTCTTCAACTGACCCGACGCGTCGACGCAGCCGTCCTTGGTGCCCTGCGCTTCGAAGTGATCCACCGCTTCGTAGAACGCGAGGCCGGTGTCTTCGTTGATGTACTTGATGGCCGAGCGCGGAAATTCGGGACGGCGATTCATTCCCGTTCCCACCGCGGTTCCCCCCAGCGCCAGCTCGAGCAGCATGTCGCGGGCGTGCGCGGCGCGCTCCACCGCGTTGGCCACCTGGTGCGCGTAGCCTTCGAACTCCTGTCCCAGCGTGACGGGCGTGGCATCCATCATGTGCGTGCGTCCCGATTTCACCACGCCGTCGAACTCTTCGGCCTTGGCTTCCAACGCGAGACCCAGCTGCTCCAGAGCCGGCGAGAGATCGGTGGTGAGCGCCATCGCGGCGGCGACATGAATCGCCGTTGGAATCACGTCGTTCGAAGACTGACCCATATTGACGTGATCGTTGGGATGAATCGACTTGTGACCGCGCTCCTTGCCCATGATCTCGGCCGCGCGATTCGCGATCACTTCGTTGGCGTTCATGTTCGTCGAAGTGCCGCTGCCGGTCTGATAGATATCGAGCGGGAACTCGGCGTTGAGCTTGCCTTCGATCACCTCGGTGGCCGCCTCGACGATGGCCTCGGCCGTCTTGGGATCGAGGTCCCCCAGCTCCATGTTGGCGCGCGCGCAGGCGCGCTTGATGATCCCCAGCGCGCGGATGAACGAGGCCGGGAACGGGATCCCGCTCACCGGAAAATTCTCCACCGCCCGCGCCGTGGAGGCGCCGTAGAGAGCGCTCTCGGGAACCCGCATTTCGCCCATCGAATCCTTCTCGATCCGGAACTTTGACATCACATGTCTCCTGTATTGAACATAGGCGGGCGATAGCCCGCCATTTCTGCGGCGCGTGCCATTGTATCTCAGGTTGGACCTTGTGACAAACCAGGCTTCGTTGCGTCCCATTGGTCTGTGGGTAGTCCCACGAGGCCAGCCCGTCACCGGTTGAAACAGGGGGTTATGACATGAAATCGGCATTGGTTCGCGTCTGGTTGCACCTCACCATCGCCATGACGCTCGCACTGATTGTCGCCCCGCTTGCGCACGCGGGTCTCGGCGACAAGCTCAAGAAGAAGGTTACGGGTAGTGCCGAAAAGAAGGCTGAAGACGCGGTCGACAAGACGACCGACGACGCCAGCAAGAAGGCCGAGGGCGACCAGAAGGACGCCGACGCCGACAAGTCCGACGCCCCCAAGGGCAGCGGCGACATCGGCAGCGTCTCCACCAAGTTCGACTTCACGCCCGGCGACAAGCTGCTTTTCTACGACGACTTCACCCAGGACGAGCTGGGCGAATTCCCCGTCCACTGGACGCTCAAGCAGGGCACGTTCGAAGTGGCGGAAATGAGCGGACAGCGCTGGCTGCGCAGCACGTCCACCACCAGCCAGATCGCCATGAAGGCGCCCGCCATGCCCGAGCTCCCGGAATTCTGGTCGCTCGAGTTCGACTGGCACTGCCCCAAGAACTCCGGCAACGTGCTCAACGTGTACGGCCAGAAAGGCGACAAGGCGGCCTGGCACGTCATCTTCCCGTACTCCGGGCACAATCTCTACGCCGAGAGCGGCAAGGTGAACTCGGACACGCCCTTCGATGACCAGGACGTGTGGGGCAAGACGCACCACGTCATGTTCATGGCGCGCGGCAAGGCGCTCAAGGTGTACGTCGACCAGCAGCGCCTCGCCAACATTCCCGAGATCGATGTCACCAACGGCATGCCCGACAACTTCATGATCGAGCTCTGGTCCGAGGTGGAGCCCATGATCACCAACGTGCGCTTCGCCGAAGGGCCCAAGCCGATGAAGGATCCGTTCGCGGATGGAACGCTGGTGACTTACGGCATCTATTTCGACAGCGGCTCCGACGTGGTGAAACCCGAGTCCGCTCCCGTGCTGCGCCAGATCGCGGCGTACATGAGTGCCAATCCCACCATCAACGTGAAGATCGTGGGACACACGGACAACCAGGGCAAGCCCGACGGCAATCTCGATCTTTCGAAACGCCGCTCCGCTTCGGTCGCGAAAGTGCTCGCCGATCAGTTCAAGCTCGGCGCCGATCGCTTCAAGACCGACGGCATGGGCGACACCAAACCCATTTCGAAAAACGACAACAGCGAAGGACGCGCCGCCAACCGTCGCGTCGAGTTCAGCAAAATCTAACGCGGCGACGCAAAAGGAAGACGCAACATGAAACGCTCCCTTTCATGGCTTCTGGTGGCGCTGTTCCTGGTTTCCTGCGGCGGTGGTGACGACGGCGCCGGTCCGGGCGACGGTGGCAATAACAACACCGACCCCACGCCCACGACACCTGGAACGCCGATCGGCACCGCCACCACACAACCGATCGGTCCTGCCGGCGGAACCGTGACCAGCGCGGACGGACTTTTCAGCATCACCATTCCGCCCGGCGCACTGCCCGCGGGACCGGCGTCAGCGTCGGGCGCCGAAACCGACATCACCATTCAGCCCATCACGAACACCGCATGGGGCGGCGTCGGTTCCGGGTACCGACTGCTTCCGGACGGACTCACGTTCTCTGCTCCCGTCGAGCTCAACTTCTCTCTCGAAGACAGCCTGCTCTGGGGCAGCGATACATTGTTCGTCGACGTGGCGCGCCAGGATGACGACGGTGTGTGGGGAATTCTCAAGCATCGTTACATCGACTGGGAAACGCGCACGCTCACGTGCACGACGTCGCACTTCTCCGATTACTCCGCGGTCGAAGGACTCCAGATCCAGCCGCGGGCGGCAAGTCTCGGCGTGACGAGCAGCGTCAATCTGTACGTGCAATATTGTTTCCAGCAACCCGTGAACGATCCCGACCTGGTCGCACTGGTGTATTCGTGCGACGAAGATCTGGCACCTCTGGGCACGTTCACGAACTGGTCCGCCAACGGCATCACCGGCGGCAACGGAACCGTGGGTACGGTGGCGAAACTGAATGCGCAGGGTTCGCGTGCGAAGTACACCGCGCCGGCGAGCGTGCCGGCGGGTAATCCGGTCGCCGTGAGCGTCATGGCACAGGGACGTCGCGGGAGCACGATGCTGGTTTCCAACGTCACCATCGGCGGTCTGTGGTACGGCACGGTG
>DATNGX010000415.1:0-9827 GCA_035605755.1 Candidatus Krumholzibacteriia bacterium | reverse complement strand
CAGTCGATCGACCTCGCGGATGCGATTGAAATCGAGCTCACATCGGACGCTCGTATTGAGATCGAGTGCACCGATGCGAGTATTCCCACGGATGAGCGTAATCTCTGTCACCGCGCCATCGTCGCCATGCGCCCCGTGGCGGGCGCGAGTCTCGGCGCGCGCATGCGTATCGAAAAGCGCATACCGAGCGGCGCCGGACTGGGCGGCGGAAGCGGGAATGCGGCCGGAATTCTGCTCGCCGTGTGCCGCGGTTTGCGCCTGGATGTGGCTCCCGAGAAGCTCGCTCGCATCGGCGCGACGCTGGGCAGCGATGTTCCGTTTTTTCTGCACGGCGGGACCATGTTGGGGAGGGGGCGAGGGGAACTTTTGACCCCGATGGAACCTCTCAAGCAGGGCGTCTTTGTGGTTGTTAAGCCTGAAGTAAGCATCCCCACGCCGTGGGCCTATGCACAACCGACTTTTGGGTTGACATCCCATAGACCCAGACTTAACCTGAGGGCTGCTAATTCCGTCTTGGCAAGGTTTCCTCGGAGCGCATTGCCCTTTCGGAATGCGTTGGAAGCTGCGGTCGTTCCGGCATTTCCGGCGGTCGCGCGTTTGTTGGAAGAGCTGCTCTCCGAACAACCTTGTTTTGCGTCCATGACGGGGAGCGGATCTGCGGTTTACGCGATCTTTACACACGAAGATCGCGCCGTTGAAGTTGCCCGACGTTTCGCGCAGAGAGGGCTGTTTGCCTCCGTCGCGAAACCAACGAGACAGGCCATCGAAATCCGGTAGCGGTTCCCGAACCAGTTTCCGCCCGGATGCGCCTGCGGAGAAGGGTGACGATGAAGATCGACATCACTGAAGTACGAGTGTCTCTTCGAGAGGACGCAAAACTCAAAGCTTTCGCGAGCATCACGCTCGCGGACTGTTTTGTCATCCGGGGCCTCAAGATCATCGAGGGGAAGACCGGGACGTTCGTGGCCATGCCGAGTCGCCGCCGCAAGGATGGCGAGTATCAGGACATCGCCCACCCGATCAACAATGAGGCCCGCGCCGAGATGGAACGCATCATCCTGGATGAATATCGGAAAGAGCGAGAGCGCGCGAAGGTGACGTCGGATTCGTCGTCACATTTCTCCGACCGCTGATTTTTCCTCCACGATTTTTTCCTGGGGCGTCGACAAGCGGCAAGTCACTGGGCTTTGGTCCCAGCATCGGGGGTTCGAATCCTCCCGCCCCAACCACGGGTGCGCCCTTCGACGATTAGCTCAACGGAGCCATAATGGACGGACTTAAATTGATGACCGGGAACTCCAACCGGGCGCTCGCGGAAAAAGTCGGCGAGCAACTCGGAGTTCCCCTGTGCGACGTGACTCTCGGTCGTTTTGCCGACGGCGAGATCGAGTGCAAGATCAATGAAAACGTCCGTGGCGTGGACATTTTCATCATCCAGTCCACGCAGCCGCCGGCGGAGAACCTGTTCGAGCTGTTGATCCTGCTCGACGCGTGCTTCCTGGCTTCGGCCGAGCGCATCACGGTGGTAACGCCGTATTACGGCTACGCGCGCCAGGACCGCAAGGACCAGCCGCGCGTGCCCATCACGGCCAAGCTGGTGGCAAAGCTGCTCGAGGTGGCGGGTACCAACCGCATCCTCACCATGGATCTGCATTCGACGCAGATACAGGGCTTCTTTGACATTCAGGCCGACAACCTGTTTGCCGCGCCCGTGATCCTGGACTACATCAAGCACATGGATCATCGCAACCTGATGATCGTGTCGCCCGACATCGGTTCGACCAAGGTGGGTCGCGCGTTTGCAAAGCGCCTCGATGTGGACCTCGCCATCGTCGACAAGCGTCGCAGCGAGAAGGACAACGTCGAGGTCATGAACGTGATCGGCGACGTGCGCGGTCGCGACGTGATCATTCTCGACGACATGATCACCACCGGCGGCACGCTGGTGAAGGCGGCGCGCGCGGTGCAGGAGAAGGGCGCCAATTCGGTGGTGGCGTGCGCGACGCATGCGGTTTTCGCGGGCGACGCGTGCCGTCTCATCATGGAGTCGCCCATTCGCGAAGTGGTGGTGACCAACACGGTTCCGTTCGACCGCTTCGGCGAGTGCCCGAAGGTGAAGATGCTCGACGTGTCGGGCCTGATCGCGGAAGCGATCAAGAGAATTCATTACAACGAGTCGGTCAGTACTCTGTTCGTGTAGTAAGCGCCACACGCGTGGCGCTCGTGATTCCGGCGCGGAGCCGGTTCTCAAACCCGGTGCCGATCCCGCGAACGCGGGGTTGATACCAGAAAGAAACAACCATCATGGAACGCTTCCAGCTTCAATCAGAACCGCGCGAAGGCGCGGGCAAAGGTGTGGCGCGCCAGCTGCGCATGAAGGGCCGGCTTCCGGCCGTCCTGTACGGGCGCGCGGACAAGCCCGTGGGTCTCTCGCTCTCCGAAGTGGAGATGAAGGGCATCCTGCGCAAACACCCCGAAAGCGCCATCGTCGACCTTTCCATCGCCGGCGGCACCACCATCAACGCCATTGTGCGCGATGTGCAGCGCCATCCTGCGAGCGGCAAGCTTGTGCATATCGACCTGCAGCGCATCCGCCTCGACGAGAAGCTGCGCGTTGAGATTCACGTCCACGTGAGCGGCAATCCGGTCGGCGTCAAGGAACACGGCGGCATTCTCGAACACGGGACGCGCGTCGTGAACGTGCTGTGTCTTCCGACGGAGATCCCGGCCGCCATCGAAGTGGATGCGACCCCGCTGCTCATCCACCACTCGATCAAGATCAAGGACATCGCGGCCTCGTATCCGCAGGTGGAGTTCCTGGACGACGAGGACACCATGCTGGCCGGCGTGATCCCGCCCAACGTCGAGCTTGCCGCAGTGCCGGGAGTCGGCGCCGAAGGCGCCACGACGGCGGAGCCCGAGCTCATTCGCAAGCCGGGTGCGGAAGCCGAAGGAGAAGAAGGCGCCAAGGGCGCTGCCGGCGGCAAGGACGACAAGAAGAAAGAAGACAAGAAGTAGTAGCGCCACCGACCTGGCGCTATGTGAAGAGCCTCGCGGTGGTGCGATATCCCCGCGAGGCTTTTTCTTGTAGCCACCATCGCTTCATATGCCACTCGAGTTCATAATCGCCGGTCTCGGTAATCCCGGCCCGCGTTACGATCGCACGCGGCACAATCTCGGCTTTCGCGTGGTGGAAGCACTCGCGGCTGCACGGCGCGGCCGCTGGAGCGAGCCCGCGCGCAAAGCGCGCACCGCGAAAGTCCGCCTGGGCGGTGGACACGGGCTTCTGGTCGAGCCGCTCACGTACATGAATCTTTCCGCCGATGCGCTCGCACCGATCCTGTTCGAAGAATCGCTTCCACCTTCACGGATGCTCATCGTCTGCGATGACATCGCGCTTCCACTCGGCCAGATCCGCCTGCGCGCCTCCGGCACAGACGGCGGCCACAATGGTTTGAAATCCATCATCGAGCGTTTGAACACGCTCGATTTCCCGCGCCTGCGCATGGGCTGCGGCCCCGTGCCCCCGCGCGTCGACGCGGCCGAGTTCGTGCTCGCGGAATTTCTTCCTGAAGAAGAGGCCACTGTGGATGCGATGATCACAGAGTCCGTCGCGTGCTGCGAATCCTGGGCTTTCGACGGCATCGGCAAGGCGATGTCGAAATTCAACGCGAAGAAAGCTCCTCCTGAGGATTGATATCCGGACCGTTACGGTCGGAGGCCGGTACCCTGGCCCCTGGCGGCGTTTCAGGCCCGCTTGACCTCCGGCCCTGTATCGCCTATAGTCTCCCCCGGTTAGTTCCCATACTTAAATCACGCCGAGACTTCTCTACCCATCTGCCGGCTACGCCGCTGCCGTTGGGTCTTTGGTCCACAGGGAGGTATCCATGAGGAGTTATGAGTGCGCCGTGGTGTTTCATCCGGCCGTCGGTGAAGACGGTCTGAAGACAAGCACGGTCAAATACGTTGATATCATTGCCCGCTCCGGCGGGGAGATCACGCGCGTCGAGACGTGGGGCAAACGCCGTCTCTCGTTCGAGATCATGAAGCAGGCCGAGGGGACCTACTTCTTCTACAAGTTCCGCGGCCCCAACACCATCGTTGACGAGCTGGGACGCAATCTGCGCATCGATGAGCAGGTGCTGCGTCACATGATCGTCGTCGACGAGCAGGCCGTCGGCAACGAGCCCAAGCTCGAAGGTCCGATTGAGCCGTCGTTCCGTCAGCCGGAACGCGAAATGCGCGAGGAGGTGGAGTTCCGTGGCGAGAGGCACGAAAGGTTCGAAAGACACGAAAGGGAAGAAAGGCGATAAGCGGGAGAAGCGCGAGAAGCGCCCGCTGCGCAAGAAGAAGTGCAAGTTCTGTCTCGACCGCGTGACGTTCCTCGACTACAAGGACGAGCGCCGTCTGCGCCGGTTCATGACGGACCGCGGCAAGATTGCGCCGCGTCGTATCACCGGAACCTGCGCCAAACACCAGCGCATGCTCGCCATGGCGGTCAAGCGCGCGCGTCTGATCGCGCTCGTGCCGTACGTGCGCGAGTATTACCGCTAGGCGCGGAGAAAGGTTAGATCATGGAAGTCATACTGCTCGACAGCGTGCAAAAGCTCGGCACCCGCGGCCAGACCGTCAAGGTGAAGCCGGGCTTCGCGCGCAACTATCTCTTTCCGCGCAATCTCGCGCTCCCGGCCACCGACGGCAACAAGAAGGTGTTCCAGGAGAACGAGCGCCATCTCATCAAGCGCGACATGGAGGTCTCGGCGGCGGCGCGCGCTCGCGCGGCCAAGCTTGGCGATCTCTCCGTGTCGATCACGGTGCAGGTGGGCGAAGAGGACAAGATGTACGGCTCGGTGACGAGCCTCGACATCGTGCGCAAGCTCAAGGAGCAGGGCCACGATATCGATCGTAGCGAGGTCATGCTTGCCGAGCCCATCAAGGCCCTCGGTGAGTACACCATCGACCTGCGCCTGCACCGCGAGGTGACGACGCCGGTCAGGGTTCAGGTGGTCAAGGAGTAGCGACGTGCTCGTCGTGATCATGGCGGGTGGTGTGGGGGAGCGCTTCTGGCCCTCCAGCCGCCGCCTGCGGCCCAAGCAGCTGCTCGACCTGACCGGTCGCGGCAGCATGCTGCGCCTGACCATCGATCGCATCGGTGACCTGGCGAGGCCCGACGAGATCTTCGTCTACACCAACCGCGAGCAACGCGAGGCCGTGCTCGCCGATGTGCGCGGGCTTCTTCCCGAAGCCAACGTGATCGGCGAGCCGGAAATGCGCAACACCGCGCCGACCATCGGGCTGGCGGCGGTCGTGGCCCAGAACCGGCACGGACACGGAAGCATGCTCGTGCTGCCGGCCGACCACCTGGTCGAGCCGGCGGAGCGTTTTCGCGAGCTCGTGCGCGCGGGCGAGAAGTTCGTTTCCGCGCACCGCGAGCTGCTCACGTTCGGCATCGTCCCCACCCGCCCCGAAACCGGTTACGGTTACATTCGCCCCGGCGAGGTGCTCGAGCACGAAAAGAACGCCGGCATTCTTCGCGCCCGGGCGTTTCTGGAGAAACCGTCACCCGAACGCGCGCGTGAGCTGGTGGCGGAAGGTTGTTTCTGGAACAGCGGCATGTTCCTGTGGAGGACCGACACGCTCCTCGACGGCCTCGAACGCCATCAGCCGGATCTCTATGCCGTGCTGGAGCGCATTGCAAAGGCCCTCGGAACGCGGCCGCTGGACGAGGTGTTGAATGATGAGTACGGCCGTGCCCCGGCCATTTCCATCGATTATGGTCTGATGGAAAAAGCCGGCAACGTGGCCGTCATGCGCGCCGATTTTTCCTGGAACGATGTGGGCAGCTGGGAGTTCATCCGCGACATCGAGTCCGCGGATCAGGACGGCAACGTGCTTGTCGGTGATCACGTGACCATCGACGCGAACGGAAATACGGTGGTCTCCCGCGACCGCCTGGTGGGTTTGATCGGCGTCGAAAATGTCGTCGTGGTTGACGCCGGCGACGCCATCCTCGTGTGCCGGCGCGATCGCGCACAGGACGTGCGCAAGTTGGTCGCCGAGCTCAAGCGGCGGGGACGAAACGATCTGGTTTGAGACGGAGGTTCTTCGAGATGAGAAAGACCCTGGTTGTGGCGATGGCACTGGTTCTCTCGATCGCATCGGGCTGCACGAAAAAAGCCGAGAAGGTGAGCGACGAGGTGCCGGCGGACAAGGTGGTTGGCGAAGTCGACGACTGGCAGTTGTCCAGGGACCAGCTCGAGGAAGCCGTTCGCCGTCTTCCCGACGAACAGCGCCAGAAATATTCCACGCCCGAAGGCATGGCCATCCTGACGCAGCGCATGATGCAGGAACAGCTGGCCTACCGCGAAGCGCAGAGGTTGGGCCTCGCCAAGCGCGAGGACATCGCCAAGATGATCGAATCCGCGACGCACGACATCCTCGTTTCCAAGTACATCGAGGAAGTCGTGGATACGAAGGCGCGTCCCACGGATGAAGAGCTGCACGAGTACTACGACAGCCATCAGGATCTCTACACGCAGCTCGAGCGCCTGCGCGGCCAGCACATCTTCTCGAAGGACAAGGCCAAGCTCGAGGACCTCAAGCGCCGCGTCGAAGAAGGCGGCGAGAAGTTCACAACCCTCGCGCACACCTACTCGGAAGATCCCGTCACCAAGGCGGAAGGCGGCGATCTCGGTTACTTCAATCCGGGTGGATATATCAAGGGGATCGGTTTCTCACAGACGTTCAGCGATCAGGTCTCCGTGATGGAGCCGGGAAAGGTCTACGGTCCCATCAAGTGGGAAGAGGGCTACTCGATTGTTCGCATCAACGACAAGGTGCCCGCGGCGGTCGTGCCCTACGAAGAGGTGCGCGAGGACATCGCGAAGCGCATGTCGGCCGACAAGCTCGACCAGGTGCGCGATGCGCACTTCGAGACCGTGGCGAAGAACTACAAGGTGCGCAACGTCCTCAAGGAGAAGCTGGACAAGAACCAGCGCAGCCCGCAGGAGCTGTTTGATTTCGCGCAGAGCTCGAACGATCCGCAGGTGCGCATCAATGCATTCCAGCAGATTGTCGACAAGTTCCCGCAGGACAAGGTGGCGCCCGAAGCGATGTTCATGATCGGCTTCGTGTACGCGGAAGAGCTCAAGGATCGCAACATGGCGGACAGGACCTTCACCGCGCTGATGGAGAAATATCCGGAAAGCGAAATGGCGAAGACCGCGCGCTGGATGGTCGACAACCTCGACGAGCCGCTGCCGAAGTTCCAGGACCTCGACGAGCTCAACAAGACCATCGAGAAGAAGTCGGGCGGTTAGCGAGCCGCCATGTCGAATGAAGGCCACTTCGTCCGCGTTTCGGTGAGTGGAATGGCGCGCGATCCGCGCGACAATCCGGTGGTGCTCCTGAAGAGCGACGAGGGCGAGGACGTGCTGCCGATCTGGATCGGGCACGCGGAGGCCATGGCCATCGAGCTGCACCTGAAGGGGACGCACTTCGAACGGCCGCTGACCCACGATCTGTTGCGCACTCTCATCGAGAACCTGGGCGCATCCGTGGTGAAGGTGGCCATCACCGATCTGCGCGAAGGCACTTTCTTCGCGAAGATCCACCTGCAGCGCGGCGATGACATTCTGGTGATCGACGCGCGCCCCAGCGATTCGGTGGCGTTGGCACTCAAGACCAACGCGCCCATTTTCGTTGCGCGCGAAGTGTTCAGTGCTCACAAGCGCGCACTCGAGCCCGATGCGGGCACCTCGCCCGGCGCGGACGACGAGTTGCGACGCTATCTCAAGGATCTCGACCCGGGGGAGTTTTGATGTTGAGATTCGTTTTGCTTCGAAGCCTTGCCGTGGCCACCGCCGTGCTCGCCATGGCGGGATGCGCCTCGGTGGGGGGTAAAGGTGGCAGCTACGGCCCGGCCGAGCAGACGCGGGCTGAAGAGTTGCTTGCGAATCTGAAGACCTCGGTCTCCGCCGGCCAGCACGACAAGGCGGCGACCACGGCGGAGGAGCTGATCAACAGCTATCCGCGCTTCGGACATCTGGACGAGGTGTACTTCCTCGCCGGCAAGAATGCCGACGCACAGAACCGGCACGCCCAGGCCGCCGCCTACTACGACCATCTCTCCAGCCAGTACGAAACCAGCCAATTTCGCGCGCAGGCGCTTGCGGCAGCGGCCGACGACTACGCCAAACTCAACGATTCCTACCGCGAGGCGGAGCGCCTCCTGATGCTGGATGCGTCGCCGCTGGACCAGAAGACGCGCGATGCCAACTCGCGGCGCCTGCAGACCGTCTCGCAGGAAGAGCTCACCGCATCGCAGGTGGACGAGCTGGCGCACAAGTATCCGCACTCGGCGCTGGCGCGTGATTCGCTCTATCGCCAGGCGCGCGCCGCGTACGCCAACGGCGATTACGACAAGAGCTACGAGCTGGTGAGCGCGTACCTCGAGCAGGTGCCGAAGGAAAGTGCGGGTGACGCGCAGCGTCTCCTCGAGAACGCGAGCGAGCGCCGCAAGACACCGCCCCCGGGGCCGGCCACGCGCGTGAGCGCGGACCGCATCGGGCTCATTTTTCCGCAAACCGGATCGCTGGCGCTTTACGGACGCCTGTTCGAGCAGGGCGCGAAGGCGGCCGTCGACGAGTACAACGAGAAAGCGGCGCACCACATGTCACTGGTGGAAGCGGACTCGCGTGGAAGCGCTGTCGATGCCGTCAAGGGTGTGCGCAAGCTGGTCGTGGAAGACGGCGCCGTCGCCGTCGTGGGCGACGTGTTCACGCTCCCCGCCATCGCGAGCGCGATCGAGTGCAATGCATGGCGCGCACCCATCGTCTCCCCGGTGATGGCCACCGATGATCTGGTTGAAATCGGCTCGTGGGTGTTCCAGACGCGCGTGCCCGCCACCATCGAAGCCACCGTGCTCGCCGAAGTGGCGGTGAAGAAACTCGGGCTGCAACACATCGCCGTGCTCTCGCCGGCGCGCGGCGACCGTCGTGCCACCGCGCAATTCTTTGCGGATGAAGTAAAGCGTCTGGGCGGGCAGGTGACCGCCGACGAGCATTTCGCCGAGGGTGCCACCGACTTCAAGGAACAGCTGCAGAAGATCCGCGACGCCGGCCCGGACGGCCTGTTCGCCATCGGAAGCGTCGAAGAGCTGCTGCAGATTCTTCCGCAAACCAAGTTCTTCGATTTGCAGGCGCAGCTGCTCGGCACGAGTCAGTGGAACTCCGACAAGCTGTTGCGGCTCGCGCGCGACGAGCTCGAAGGCGCCATCTTTCCCGCCGAGGCCCACTACGGCTCGACGCCCGAAAAGGACAAGGCGCTGCGCGCTCGCATCATGACCTCGGGCGCCACCGATGTGAACCCGGTGGCCGTGGCCGCATACTACGGAACGCGCGCCGTGCTCGACGCCGTGTCGTCGGGTGCGTCATCGCGCGACGACGTGCGCGATTTCCTCGATTCTCATCTGCGCGGAGACGCCGCCGCGCGACGTGCCCGCGCCGATGCGCTGCCGCTGGTGCGTGTGCACGCGGGCTCGATCGCGCCGTACGCGCGATAACGCCCGCACTCACGACCGCAACGGTCGCGATCAATGCGCACAAACAAGCCGCGGGTGAATCACCCGCGGCTTTTTCAACTGTTGATCCGGAACTTGATGAGAAACTTGATCCACATCGGGGTGGGAATACCGTTCTCGATGGGCGGCTGAAATTCGAACTGCCTCACCGCATCGAGCGCCGAGTTCTGGAAGCTCATCGGTCCCACCAGCTCGATCACATTGGCGTCGGAGACAGTTCCCAACTCATTCACCAACAGCTCCACGG
>DATNGX010000414.1:0-9067 GCA_035605755.1 Candidatus Krumholzibacteriia bacterium | reverse complement strand
TACCAGGGCGATCTTGCCTTTGGCGGGGACGGTGGTCTTCTCTTCCTTCTCCTGGCGGTCGCCGGGCACCGCCCGGGCCGAGCCCGAAGCCACCAGCAAGCCAGCCAGAACCAGAACGGGGGTGATGTGGGGTCTAAGTTTCATGGCGACGGCCCTCCAGCCGATTCGCAGTACCAAAGCACTCTACGGAGGTTCGGGCGGAAAGTTCGCGGTTCGACCCAAAATTTCCTACCCCATATAGAGGAGAGACGCGGAGGTGCTCCCAGCCCCTTGTGATCCAGGCAGTTGCCGCCCTCATGCGAAGAAGTCCTCCCCCTCCAGGATGGTCTTGAGCATCTCGCGGGCCCGGTGGATGCGGGCCTTCACGGTTCCCAGCGGGATGGAGAGGGAATCGGCAATCTCCTCGTATGAGAGATCCTCCTGATGGCGCAGGACCAGCATGATGCGGTAGTGCTCGGGCAGAGCGGCGATTCCCTTCTCGAGCTTCTGCATTTTTTCATTCCGCGAGAAGGTCTCGTCGGGAGGCGGATCGGGTGACACATACTGGCGCGTGAACTCGCCCTTCTCGCTCTCCACCGGGTCGTCCATCGCGAACGTGGTGATGCGGCGCTTGCGCAGATGGTCGATGCAGAGGTTCGATGTGATCTTGAACAGCCAGCTGGAGAAGGCGTACTCGGGGTTGTAGCGGTCGAGCGAGCCGAACGTCTTGATGAAGGATTCCTGGGCGAGATCGGCGGCCTCGTCGCGGTTTCGAACCATGCGCAGGCAGATCGAAAACACCGCACGCTCGTATTTTTCGAGCAGCGTGCGGAAGGCGCGCTCGTCACCGGCGCGCGCTCTGGCGACGAGCTGGATGTCCTCTTCTCTCAAAGGGCGCGGCCTCGCGTTGAAAGCGTTCGGACGGACGTATGCCTTCGCGGCAAACGCAGGCTCCCGTCGCGTTCCCAAACGGAGCGCGGGGTGCTCGGAAGGATCCCGCCGCGTGATGCGGCTAACACCGGACGGGATTCAGGAATATGCGAGGCCGTTCGGATGTCGCACTCGAAGCAAATGCTCCAAGCGCATAAGTTGATTTATGTTGACACATTTTGGAGGGGGTTTCTAGAGTTTGTTCGCATTCCCTGAACACACACATCCGATTCCCCGCGCACCCGGATGCGCGACCGACCGGGGTACTCATGGCAATCATTGAATACGTCCACGCCCGCGAGATCATGGACTCCCGGGGCAATCCGACCATCGAAGTCGACGTCGGCCTCGACACCGGCACGCTCGGGCGCGCGGCGGTTCCCTCCGGCGCGTCCACGGGCAAGCACGAAGCCCTGGAGCTCCGCGACGGCGAGCACACCCGCTACGGCGGCAAGGGCGTGCACCGTGCCGTCGCCAATGTGAACGAACTGATCGGACCCGAGATCATCGATCTCGACGCCATCGACCAGGGCTTCATCGACCAGACCATGATCGAGCTCGACGGCACACCCAACAAGTCCAAGCTCGGAGCCAACGCCATTCTCGGTGTGTCGCTCGCGGTGGCGCGCGCCGCCGCGGAATCGCTGAGCCTTCCCCTCTACCAGCACATCGGCGGTGTGTTCGCGCGCACGCTTCCCGTGCCGCTCATGAACGTGCTGAACGGCGGACAGCACGCCGACAACAACGTCGACATCCAGGAATTCATGCTGGTGCCGGTGGGTGCGCCCAATTTCGCGGAAGCGCTGCGCATGGGCGCGGAAACCTTCCACGCCATGCGCAAGTATCTGCGCGAAAAAGGTTACTCCACGGGCGTGGGCGACGAAGGCGGCTTCGCACCCGACCTGCGCTCCAACCAGGAAGCACTCGATGTGCTGCTGGAAGGCATCACGCGCGCGAATTACACACCCGGCAAGGACGTGTGCATCGCGATCGATGCGGCCGCGACCGAGTTCTACGAGAACGGCCGCTATTCCCTGAAGGGTGACGGCAAAGTGCTCGACTCCGACGGTATGGTGAAATTCTGGGGCGAGTGGGTGTCGAAGTATCCCATCGTGTCGCTCGAAGACGGGCTCTCGGAAGACGATTGGGACGGCTGGCTCTCGCTCACACGCTCACTCGGCGAGCGCCTGCAGCTGGTGGGCGACGATCTCTTCGTCACCAACGAGGAGCGTCTGCGCCGAGGTATCGAAGGTGGCATCGGCAATTCCATTCTCGTGAAGCTCAACCAGATCGGATCGCTCAGCGAAACGTTGCAGACCATCGATATTGCGAAATCGGCCGGCTACACGTGCGTCATCTCGCACCGCAGCGGCGAGACCGAGGACAGCACCATTTCGCACCTGGCGGTGGCGACCAACGCGGGCCAGATCAAGACCGGGAGCCTGTGCCGCAGCGAGCGCATCGCCAAGTACAACGAGCTTCTGCGCATCGACGAAGAGCTGGGTTCGGTTGCCATGTATCCGGGCGCTTCGGCGTTCGCGGCGTTGTCCTGAAGCCGAGGAGGTCCATCGTGCGCTACTGGAATTCGGAAAAGGAAAAGGCCAACAGCCATCGCGGTGCGTTTCGCGACTTTCGTCCGCGCGCACACGTGCATCCCGATGCGCAGCCGTCCGTGGTGACGAGCACGGGGAGCGTGCGTCCCTTTTTGCGCCGCGTGTATCAGAACCAGGTGGTGGTCAGCGCGCCGGTGCGACGCTTTCTGCTCTTCGTGCTGCTCGCGGGTGTTGTGTACGCGTTTGTGCTCGGCGACGGCGGTGTGATTCGCGTCGCCATGCTCCGTCACGAGCGATCGAGTCTCGATGGTCGCATTCGCGAATTGAACCACAATGCCGGCGTTCTCGAGACCGAGATCGCGCGGCTCGACAGCGATCCGTTCTACATCGAGAAGACCGGCCGCGAGCGCTACGGCTACATCAAGCCCGGCGACAAGGTCTACCGCATCGTCGATCCCGCGGCGAACGGCAAGAAGTCCAAGTAGGCGCCGCGAAGCTATTTCCCGATTGCCGGTTGACAAGCAGGCAATTAATGGTTTTACTACGCCCCTGACATTGTCGCGGGGTGGAGCAGTCTGGTAGCTCGTTGGGCTCATAACCCAAAGGTCGCAGGTTCGAATCCTGCCCCCGCTACCAAATTCAAAATTCCCGGTGTCGTTTTCGGCACCGGGAATTTTTTTTGACCGGCTTCCGTCCAGCGGACGCCTACAGCAGCTGGGTGCGATCGTCCACCGTCATCGACGGCGCGTTCGCCTGCACAGCTTTGATTCCGGCCTCCATAGCCGCATCGGACGAGTACTGTTCACTGGTCCCAATCACCTCGCCGTTTGCCCCTTTCAGGGTGAAATACGGCTTCTTGTCATTCGAGGTCATGCGATCGAACCGCGCGTCAATCGACGCGTTGCTCCTTACCGACTCGATCCCTTTCTCAGCGCTCGCCTTGGCGTCGTAAGACTCGCTGGTCAGAATCTTCTCGTCGTTCCCTGCCTTGAGATTGAAGAGAAACCGTCCATCACTGTTCTTGCTGAGAGCGTATTTTCCGTCCATGACTTTCCTCCTGCGCATTAGAACTGAACATGTTTCAGACTCATTTACTGACGGCATCGAGTGCCGGCGGCAGCGTACCCGAGGCAGCACCCGCGATAAATCGACCGAAGGGGCCAAAAGGGAGCTAGTCCTTCCGCTCCGGATCGACTCCATCTCTGCTCAGGACGCCGGAATTTTTTTTGACCATTTCGAAACGCGGGTTCTAGACTGCACTCAGGAGGTCAGCCATGCGAACACGATGGATGTGGGTGCTGATTGCGATCGCGTCTCTGGGTGCGTGCTCATCCGGTAAAGAAAAGTCCGCTGCGTCCAAAGGAGCCTGGGAGCTCGCTTTCACCTACGACGGCAACGAGGTCACGCTGCCGCTGGAACATCTTCACGTCTATCTCGTCGACAACGAAGCGTCGGACCCGGAAATATTCGAGATGGCGGGCACCGGCGTGGCGCTCACGGGGAGAATCCCGATGGATACTCACGTGAGCTACGGCGAGCACTGGGATGTGTTGTTCGGAAAGGCGATTCCGATCGAGGCCAGCGGGGGCGCGAGCGAGGAAATCATCTCGTATGTCCAGCTCCCGGACGGGACCAAAGCGTTTGTGATCGATGGCGCACTGGTGCCGGAAAAAATCGAAGGCAAGACGTCAGGACTCGACGGAGATCTGACACTCGTCGGCACGTTTACGATGCGCGTGCGGACCGGGATGGGCGAAGAAAACATCGCCGGCCGCTTCGCGGTGCACTGCGTGACGCTCGGCTAAGCGCGAGCTCCGGGGCGAAGGTGGGCCCGGCGCACGGGTGCAACGATGGCTTCTTCGACCGAGTCGAAGGTATCGAAGACCCAGTCCAGGCGCATGGTGAGGATGATGTTCTCGATGTGCTCGCCGCAGCAGGCCAGACGCATCCAGCCGTTTCCATCCGTGCACAGGCGGTGCATCCGGCGCATCTCTTCGATGCCGAGGCTGCTCACCCAGTTGATGCGGTGAAGATCGAGGATCACTTTCGGATTCGCGGTCGTCGCGAAACCGTTGACGGCGCCCCTCAGGGCCACGGTCTCCTGTCCCCCCACGAGGTTTCTCCTGGGCGTGAGCACCTGAACGTCGCTTTCCACTCGATGGTCGAACGGTGTCATGATCATCTCGACTCCTCCCGTGCAAGGGTTATGAACAGTAGGACGCAGCAACGCGGCGTGAAGTTGCATGCAACCGGCACTTGCCTGCCGGCTCGGGTATTTCGATACTGCAACACATGACGGCTCCTGCGCTCCTGCGCGCGCTTTCCCACCGCAACTATCGATTGTTCTTTTACGGCCAGGGCCTTTCGCTCGTCGGCACATGGATCACGCGAGTGGCAACAGGCTGGTTGGTTTATCGCATCACGGGTTCCGCGTTGCTTCTCGGTGTGGTGAGCTTCGCCGGACAGATTCCCAACTTCGTGCTTTCACCACTCGCCGGCGTCATGGCCGACCGATGGAATCTGCGCCGCGTGCTGGTGGTAACGCAGGTGCTGTCGATGCTGCAGTCATTCGCGCTCGCGGCTCTTGCGCTCGCGCACGTCATCACGATTCCGCATGTGATCGCACTCAGCATTGTTCAGGGCATCGTGAACGCGTTCGACACACCCGCGCGCCAGGCGTTTGCTGTCGAGATGGTGGAAGGCGCGCGCGATCTTCCCAACGCCATCGCCATCAACTCGATGATGTTCAACGCCGCGCGCCTGGTGGGACCGATGGTGGCCGGCATCATCATCGCAGCCGCGGGCGAGGGAATCTGTTTTTTGATCGATGGCGTGAGCTATATCGCGGTGATCGCGTGCCTGCTCGCCATGCGCGTGAACGTGGGCGCGCCGCGGCGCGCGTCGAGCAACGTGTGGCATGGGCTGCGTGAAGGCGTGGATTACATCATGGGCTTCGAGCCCATTCGCGGCCTGCTCCTGCTCGTCGCCACCGCGAGCCTCCTGGGCATGTCGTACGTCGTGTTGTTGCCGATGTTCGCGCGTGAGATCCTGCACGGCGGCGCGCACACGTACGGTTTTCTCGCCAGCGCGTCCGGCATGGGAGCGCTGGCCGGCGCGATGTATCTCGCTTCGCGCAGCTCGGTGCGCGGCCTGGGCCGCGTGATTGCGTGGGGCGGCGTGCTCTTCGGCGTCGCGCTAATCGCGTTTGCCTTCTGTCACACCACATGGCTCTCCATGCTGGCGCTCTTCGCCGCGGGCTTCGGCATGATGGTGCAGAACGCTTCCGCCAATACCATCCTGCAAACCATCGTTCACGACGACAAGCGCGGGCGTGTGATGAGCTTCTACGCGCTCTCCGTGCTGGGTGTCGCACCGTTCGGAAGTCTGCTGGCGGGAAGCGCCGCGGCCCGGTTCGGCGCACCGTGGACGATCTTTTTCGGCGGCGCCGCGTGCATCATCGCCGCGCTTACATTTCTGCGCCGTCTGCCCGTCATTCGCCGGCTGATACGTCCGATTTATGTGCAGAAAGGAATCATTCCGGAAGTGGCGAGTGGCATCCAGGGCGCTTCGACAGGCAATTCTTAGGGCGGGTGCGGTTGCGTGCGGAGCGCCGTGTCGCTATCATGGCGTCATGCATCGAATCATCACCGCGGCCGTTGCCGCCGCGCTCTGCACCGCATCCGCGGCGCGCGCTCAGGGACTGAGCCCCTTTCCCAAAGCCACAGACGATCTCGTGCGCGCCGAGCTCATCGCCGACGTTGCCTCAATCGCGCCGGGCTCGACCTTTCGCCTCGGCGTGCACCTCACCATGAAGGAGGGCTGGCACGTCAACTGGACCAATCCCGGCGACGCGGGGTTGGCGCCGAGCATCAAGTGGATCCTCCCGCCCGTGCTCAAGGCGGGCATCATTACCTGGCCGCTTCCCGCGCGCATCATGACCGGCCCGCTCGCGATCTTCGGGTACGCCGGCGACGTTCTCCTTATATGCGACGTCCGTGTGCCGGCCAACCTGCCCACCGGCGGGAACGTGGAGCTTGCCGCCGATGTATCATGGCTCGCGTGCGCGGATGAGTGTGTGCCCGGTTCGGGGAGCGTTCATTTGACGCTTCCAGTCGAAAAGGCCGCGCGACCGGACCCCGCCCGGCGCAGTCTCTTTGAATCCACCGAGGCCCGCTGGCCCGCACATTCGTTGGCGTGGAAGATGGATGCATGGATCGAAGAGAGCAACACGCTCGTGCTCGAGATCCAGTCGGGAGATCCGACCGCTTCACCGCTGCAAGACGTATCGTTTTTCCCGTATGATCCCGGTCTGATCGAGAATGCGTCGCCGCAGAAGGCGACGGCGCAACCCGGCCCGAGCGGCACCGTGTATCAGTTGCGCATCGAGCGCGCGCGCATGCCCGCCGGAAACCTCACCCGCGTGTACGGACTTCTGGTGGCAAATGGTTTGTCGCGTGTGGATGGTCCGGCCGCAATCGAAGTGAACGTGCCGGTTTCGCGCAGATAGTTTTTCAAGCCACTGGGGCCCAGAAAGGGAGTGAAATCCGCCCGCGCGGGTGCTAACTTTTCTTCATGTCCAGACATCGGTACACACTCGCGTGCACGCTCTTCCTCGCGCTCTGGATGGCGGGCTGTGACGACGCGCCCCGGCAGGTCGCGGGGCCCGTGTTCGCCGATGGTGCCGCGATTTTCACCGTGGTGAACGTCTCCCCCACCGAGTTCAAGGCGGGCGAAACCGTGAACGTCAGGGTTCAGGCACACAATCCGACGGCGGAGCCGATCACGCTGCACTTCGCTTCGGGCTGCCTGGTGGGATTCAGCATCAAGGCTTCCGACGGGACGGTCGTGGGTCCGAGCGGCTTCATCTGCACCATGGACGCGCCCACCGTGGTGCTCGGCCCGGGCGAGGACATCGCGCAAACATTCCGCTGGGACGGTCGAGCGAGAACTGACTTCGGGCCGGTGCTTCCTCCGGGCGAGTACCACATCACCGGCAAACTGAACGCGGCCGAGAGTCACGACCCGTCCGCGCCGGTGACGGTGAAGATCCTCCCCTAGCCGGCGCGACGAGCGTCGATCCGCCTGGTTTTCTTTTTGCACAACATCAACAACCTGTTGGAGGTTCTCATGAATCGCAAGTTCACACGCATCACGTTCGCGATTGGTTTCGCAGCTATCGCGGCGATTTCTGTCGCGCGTTTCGCGACAGCTGATCCGCCCGCAACCACCGCAGCCGAGCCCGCGCCTGCTGCCTCTGCGCCGGCCACCGGCACGGCAACTGCATCCGTTGTGGCCGCGTCGATCGACAAGGCAGCGCCCGACTTCGCGCTCACCGGCATCGACGGCAAGACCTACAAGCTCTCGGACTTCAAGGGCAAGTATGTCGTGCTGGAGTGGAACAATCTCGATTGCCCGTTCGTGAAGAAGCACTATGGCTCGGGCAACATGCAGGCGCTGCAGAAGAAGTACACGGACCAGGGCGTGGTGTGGCTCACCATCTGCTCGTCCGCAGAAGGCAAGCAGGGCTACTATGAGCCGGCCGCGCTGCAGGAACTGGCGAAGGAGAAGAAGCTTTCGTCGACCGCATACCTGCGCGATGCCGACGGCACCGTGGGCAAGGAATACGGTGCGAAGACAACGCCGAACATGTTCATCGTCAATCCGGAAGGCGTGCTCATCTACGCGGGCGCAATCGACGACAAGCCCTCGCCGGATCCCAATGACATTCCCGGCGCCACCAACTATGTCGCCGCTTGCCTGGACGCTTCCATGGCCGGCAAAGCCGTCGCCACCAAGACCACGGTGCCGTATGGCTGCGGTGTGAAGTACAGCAACTAGCGTGGTTTCAAGGGGGACGCGGACCGGGTCAAACCGGCCGCGTCCTCTTTTTTTCGTACCCACATCCGCCCCCCTTTGAGAGAACACGCCGGTTGACACAACCCTCGTGATGCCTTATAGTTACCCACAATTCCCGGTAATTGCCCCACTTACATGCGCCGCACCATACTCCCCATCCTTGCAGCACTCGCGTTGAGTGCGACGGCCTGGCTCACGCTTCGCGCCGATACCCGTCACATCGATATCAACGTCACCTCGTCGAGCGGCGATCTGAACATGCAGAACGCGGGCGGGGTGGTGTCTTTCAAGCCCGCCAGTCCGGGCGACCACTGGTCATTGCTCGACGACACCGGCCGCCCTGCCCTGCCCGTGCGTGTGGTCAATGTCATGCTGCCGCCGGGCCGCCGTGTGGACGGGGTCGAGACCTCGAGCGCGCATTCGGCGGTGCTTGCCACGAACGTGACGGTGAGAAACGCCGCGGCTCCCAAGCCGGATCCCGAAGCCGGCCGGCCAGTCGCGTCGACCACAGCCCCCCTGCTCGCGCCCGCCGAAGCATCGGGCCAATTCCCCGCCCAGCTCGCGCGCTATCTCGGCACGGGTACGTGGCACGGCTACCGGATTGCGAGCTTTGCAGTTTTCCCGGTTCGCGTCGAAGGCGCGCAGGTTGTGTTCCATGACGATATCGAGTTGCACATCGCCATGAGCGCTGTGCCTGATGCACCGGCCGCGCGCGCAGAACGCGCCACGGCGCGCACTGTCGATGCCAT
>DATNGX010000413.1:0-7450 GCA_035605755.1 Candidatus Krumholzibacteriia bacterium | reverse complement strand
AACGAGAAGGTCGGGCTGCTCTTGGTGCCGTTGTTGTCCTTCGCCACCACGCGCCAGAAGTACTCGGTGTCGTACTGCAGTTCCGGGCTCCACGTCTTGACCTTGCCATTGTTGTGATCGAACGGCGGTGTCGTCGTCGTGCCGAAATACACGTCGTACGTCGCGATCTCGCCCTCGCACTGACTGTTCCCCTCGCGCCACGAGAGATCCTGGGTCAGCGGCACGTCGGTGGCACCCAATGCGGGTGCCGTGAGAATGGGCGCGGTGGGAACCAGAGAGCAGATGACCGGCACGGTGGTGAATGAACGCTCGACAGACGGCGTCTCTCCGTTGCCATCCTTCGCAACCACCTTCCAGTAATACCTGGTGTTGTTCGCCATCGTGCCGGGCGACCAGAACTTGAGCGTGGTGTTGCCGGCGAACGGCGGCGGCGACATGGTCCCGAAATACACGTCGAACGACGCGGGCAGACTGCACTGGCTCGCACCTCCCGCCCAGGTGATGCTCTGCGTGACCGGCACATCGAGGGCGTTGTGGGCCGGCGACAGGAGCTGCACGGGGAGCGGCGGCAGTGTGCACGCCGACGTGGTGAAGGAACGGACCGGCGACGAAACGGTACCGTGATCGTCCTTCGCGACGATCTTCCAGTAATACGTCTCGCCCTTTGCAAGCCCGCCCGGCGTCCAGAATTTCTCCGTCGTGTTGTGATGGAACGGCGGCGGCGAGACGGTTCCGAAATACACGTCGTACGACGATGTGAGTCCCAGGCAGCGGCTGGTTCCGCCTCCCCACGTGAGCCCGTCGTACACGCCGACATCGTTCTTGTTATCGGCAGGTGACAACAGCACCACATCGCTGGGACCCAGGTCGCACACGGTCTGGAACGACCACTGCCCGCCGTTGGTCTCTCCGTTGGCATCCTTCGCGATCACGCGCCAGTAATAGATCGTGTTGGGAGAAAGCGGGCCCGGGTTCCATACCTTGAGCGTGTCATTGTCGTGGTCGAACGGAGGCGGCGACGTGGTGCCGAAGTAGACATCATATGTGGCCGTGAGTGCGTCGCAGCGACTGTCGCCTCCGCTCCACGAAAGCTCGATACCGGAGCCCACGCTGTTGGCACCCGAGGGCGGATTCACGACGACCGGCGCGGTCGGAACCAGATCGCAGCCGGGGACCAGCCGCACCGCGCGGATCTTGATGGTGGTGTTGCCGCCGTTGGATGTAATCGTGATGGTGCCGAGGTTCTCACCGTATTGCATGAGCGAGCGATCGACAGTCACCGTGTGCGAGTGCGTCTCCATTCCGGCGCACGCGCCGCTGGCGGGAGTCACCGACATCCACGCCTTGTCGCACTTGAGTTTGTAGTCGAGTGTCACCACGCCGCTGGTGAGCGAGTTGTCCTCGCTGTCATTGGTGATGGTGATTGGATTGCTGACCTTGGTGGTCTTGAAATCGATGGCATTTGGGGAGACGACGAGGTCGGCCTCCACCTTCCAGCAGCTCACCAATGCGAGCGCCAGGAGCAGCGTTGCAACCCACGCGATACGAATGCGATGGCGTGCCGGCTTGAGCCTCGGCATGAAGCGAATCCTTCAGTTGATGGATGGTATGGAAACGGTCGGCCCACCGGGAGGCGGCTCGGCGCGATCACTCATTCTAACACGCCGGGGGGACGCAAGAAAGCCCGCCGCCATGGGCCGGCGGGCCTTTTCTCCCCTCCGTACCCGGGCTAGTCCCGGGTCTTGAAGTGCCAGACCGGGCTGGGCCGGTTGGTATTGCCCGCGTGGGCCACCACTTTCCAGAAATAGGTCGTGTCCTCGCGCAGCTCCGGCGGCTTGTACGAGCGAGCCGACGTGGTGGTCTTGATGTCGCCTTCGTCGAGGCTCGACGACGTGCCGAGGTAAACCGTAAAGGTGACGTCGCTGTCGCAATCGGTGACGCCACATCCCCACGCGAGGGTCGCCTTGGGATTGACCTTCTCCTTTCCATTGGCGGGCGACGGGTCACACGGTGCCGTCAGACTCGCTCCGAAGTCCTCGGCACATTGCGTCGTGAAATGCCGCTCGCCGCTCGAGGCGGTACCGTTGGCATCCCTCGCCACGATTCGCCAGTAATATGTCTCTCGATTATCCAGTGTGCCCGGATCCCAGCTCTTGCTGGTGCCGTTATTGTGATGGAGCGGGGGTGGCGAGCTGGTGCCGAAATACACGTCGTACGTCGCCGTCTGCCCTGCGCACCGGCTCTCGCCGTCCGACCACGACAGATCCTGATTCACCGGAACATTGTTCGCATCGTCGGCGGGCACCAGCGAGCCTGGCGCCGACGGCCCTTCGCTGCACGTGGCCGTGGCCGCGGTCGTGAAGTGACGCACTCCCGTTGTGCGCGAGCTCTCGCCGTCGCTCGCCTTGATGCTCCAGTAGTACGTGGTATTTGCAGCCAGAGTCCCCGGGGCATACGAGTGCGAGGAAACGTTGTCCGCAAGCGGCGGTGACGTGGCGGTGCCGAAATGGACATCGTAGCTCGCGGTGCGGCCCTCACACTGGCTTTCTCCGCCCGTCCAGGTGAGATTCACGTCGCGCGATACATTGACCGAGGCGTTTTCCGGTGACGACAGCGCGAGCTCCGTGAGCGGTTCATCGCACCCCGAAACCACGCCGTGCGTGGCGCGAACCGTGATCTCGTCGCTGCCGCCATTCGAGGTGGCGCGAATGGTGGCAACGTTCTCGCCGTCTTCCAGCGCCGAGCGATCGATGGTGACTGTGTGCGTGATGGTCTCCCCGGAGCCGCACGCGCCGGACGTCGGACTCACCGTGACCCACGGCCGGTCCACTTTCAATTCATAATCGAGCGCGGTGACACCCGACGTCAGCGCGTTGTCTTTGCTGTCGTTCTTGACCGTGAAGGTCGCCTCGTCCTTCGTACCCCCGAAATCCAGCGTGTTGGTGGAGAGCTTGAGATCGGCATCCACTTTCCAGCAGCTCAGGATCGCGAGTGCGGACGCGAGTGTGGCAGCAACGACCGCGCGGCGCGAAATCGAGCGCAGCCTCGTATACATGGCTATCCCTCTTTCGGTTTGTCGATAATCCCCTGCTTCTTTTGCGGCGCGCCCTCACGGTAATTCGTGAAGGCCTGCGTGAACTCCGCGCCCAGCAGAAAGCTCGCGGAGGAGTAATAAACCCAGGTCAGAATGATGACGAGCGAGCCGGCGGCGCCGTACGAGGAAGCCAGGCTGCTCTTCGCGATGTAGAGCGCGGTGAGCGCTTTTCCCAGTGAAAAGAGGAGTGACGTGACAAACGCACCGAACCAGATGTTGCGCCATTTGAGACGGACGTCGGGCAGAAACTTGAACATCATGGCGAAGAGAACCGTGATGAACGCGGTGGAGAGGAGAAAATGGAGCGCCTCGATGATGAACTGCGTCTCGCCCTTCCAGAAGTAGCCGCCCAGTGTCTCGATGGCCGCGCTGATCACCAGGGACACCAGGAGCAGAAACCCGATCCCGAGCACCATGGCGAAACTCACGAAGCGTGCGCGAATGATGCGCTTGATGCCGCGCCCGGCCCGCGGCTTCACGTGCCACACGGTATTGAGCGCATCCTGGAGTTGGCCCACCACACCGGTCGCACCGAGGAGCAGTGTAATTACACCGACGATACCCGCGATGACGCTCGTGGCCGGTTTGCGCGCACTCGTCATCATCACTTCGAGTGCATCCGCGCCGGTGACCCCGATCAACGTGCGCGCCTGCTGCATGATCGCATCACGCGCATTGTTATTGCCCATGAGGAGGCCCGCCACGGCGATCACGATCAGGAGAAGTGGCGCCAGCGAGAAGGTGATGTAATACGACATCGCCGCGGCCAGACGCAGCGCATTGTCGGCCCACCAGGATTGAATGGTCCAGCGGGTGAGTTGCCAGGTCGTCCGGGGGAGCATGAAGATGCCTCGCATCAGACGGTGGAGAAACGGCGACGTGTTCTCGTCCCGCTCGACAATCGTGTCATCGGCCACCGTCCCCCTGCTTTCTCTCAACTTCTTCCTCTACTTTCTTCTTTTTCTCCGCTTTCTCGGGCGCGTCCATCTTGTCGAGATCCACGGTGCCCTCGACGCCGGGCTTGAGCGCCTGGATGAACGCGTTGCGAAACAGTCCGCCGATCACGGCGAGCGTGCTCGTGCCCGGGTCACCGATGGAGCCCTTGAGCGGAA
Source organism: Candidatus Krumholzibacteriia bacterium (assembly GCA_035605755.1). Taxonomy (GTDB): domain Bacteria; phylum Krumholzibacteriota; class Krumholzibacteriia; order WVZY01; family JAKEHA01; genus JAKEHA01. The sequence continues at coordinate 3,244 of DATNGX010000413.1, read as the reverse complement.
TGGTTGTCGCCATCTGGTGCTCCTCGTGATTGGTGAAGAGCTTGCCGATCCCTCCCACGATCGCTTCCCACAGCGCCTCGAGCGGCTTCTTCTTGGCTTCCTTGAAGCTGAAAATCTTCACGTCCTTGAGGATCGGCTTTACGTAACCGCGGATGTTTCCGTTCGCAGCGGCCAGCTCGGTGTCCGCTTCGAAGCTTCCCTTCTCGAAGTCGAAGCCGCCGTACTCGCGCACCAGGCCGTTGAGCTCGACCAGCTTCAAGTCACGCACCGATGCGTCCAGGTCGAAGGTGGCTTCCTTCGCGTTGGGATCGGTCTCGACGTGCACTTCGATCGGTGCGTGCCTCATGGCCAGGCCCTTGCCCTCGATGACCGCGTAGAGAGTGTCGGAGATCTCCTCGCTGTTGGTGAGATTGGTGGCCACCGCCTGCAGGTCGTCGATGTAGATGTCAACGGGCGGGTTGTGATTGGTATCCTTGTAATGAATCTCACCGTCCGTGATCTCCACCTTGTTGATGCGCAGCGGAAACAACTTGTCGGCCGCCGGCATCCACGAGCCATCGATGGATTGCTGGCTCTGCGCGCGGGTCGGTCCTTTGACGAAGTTCAGCCTGGCGTGCTGAAACTGCATCTCGCCCACGAATGCTCCGTGCACAAGCGCGTGCCACTCCACCGAAAGATCAACGCGCTCCGACGTCACGAACGGAGTCTTCACCTTGCCGTTGTCCTTGAGCAGCTCCAGATCCTTGATGACGTATGCGCCCTGGAGCAGGTGGACATCGATGTCTTCGACATGTCCGTAGTACCCGTTAATTTCGGCGAGGCGGTCGTTGACATAGTCCTTGAGCCATGGCGGCATGGCGATGCGCGCCGCCACCAGCGCCACCAGCAAGGACCCGACGATCCATAATCCCCGCCGTGCGATGAACACGCTGCGTCTCATTGATCCTGCCCTCGACATGCGCCAACTGCCGGTCGCGGACGTAATTGTCCGTGCCGGGCCTGTTCCAATTTGGACAGGAACGCCCTGATGGTAGTGTGCGATGGCTCACACATCTGCACCGATTCGGGCATACACCGACGCCTCCCTCAATCAAAGCCAGTACGCATCGCTCGTGGCGGGAAATGCAACGTGTGTGGCGGACGCAAGCGACGATGCTGTATCTGGAGGCTGCCGTATGGCGAAATCGAAGCCCAAGCCGGGCCTTTTCTTATTCCCGCCGCTGCGCTACACTGCGCGTGCTACTCATCGACACTGCAGTAAACAGAGTTGCATCAGGAGGTTTCTCATGCATGCGCATCTGAGAACGGGAGTTGCAGTGCTTGGACTTGCGCTGTGCGTCATGGCCAGCGCGGTCACTTCGTCCCACGCCGCGTGGGTCGTGTACAACGTCACGTTGAACGGAGCCAATGAGGCGCCGCCCAACGCGTCGCCCGGCACGGGCACCGCTACGGTCGCCATCGACGCCGTCGCCCACAAGATGTACATCCATCTGGATTTCGCGGGTACGCTTGGACCGACGTCGGCTTGCCATATTCACGCCGCAACCGCGGTGGCTGGCACGGGCACGGCGGGAGTCGCGACGACGACACCGTATTTCGCCGGCTTCCCCATCGGCGTGACAAGCGGGACGTACGACATCACGCTGGATGAAACGCTCGCATCGAGCTGGAACCCCGCGTATGTCACCGCCAATGGTGGCACGACCGCGACCGCGGAAGCTGCGCTCTTCGCGGCCATCGCGGCGGGCAAAGCGTATCTCAACGTCCACACGGCATTGCCCCTCGGCGTGCCGGGCGGCGAGATTCGCGGATTCCTGCTTCCCGCACAGGTGGCAACCGAACCGTCCACCTGGGGTAGTGTAAAGGCGCTGTATCGATAAATTGCGCTAAGGGCAAAATTGAGAAACGGCCGCTCTCTCGCGAGAGCGGCCGTTTTCTTTTTTGCATCGGTGCGCGCTGTTGCGCGCGATCAGGGAATCTCGATGAGCGAGAGATCCGAAACCATATTCACACCCGACGCGGTCTGGTTCTTGATCACAGTCACCGCGGACGGTCCCGGCGCCTCGGCAATGCAATTCTTGTCAATGCCGACGCTGTCAGGATAGTTCCAGTACAGCCCCGTGCACTGATCCTGTCCGATACCGGCACGCCATCCGATGAGCACTGCCTTGTACGTGCCCGCCTCCAGCCCGGGCACCTTGTAGTTGAAGGTACGGCCCGGACCCAGCTGGTTCTGCGTGATTGGATTGGTGAACGCGTCGGGCGCACCCGTCGGCGGATACTGCGCGAACACAGTGATATAGATCTCACCCGACGCGGGCCAGGTGCCACGAAATGTCACGGTTCCCGCAATGCTTCCAGACTGCGGCGTGCCGGTTGAATCGTCATCACCGCACGACGCCACGACGACGAGCATGAGCAAGGCCATCCATACGGCTGCAAATCCCTGACGGTGACTCTTCATCACATCTCCTGCGGTTCAAAACGCTGCGGGCGAGGGGCTGATTAAAGCAGAGTGGGCGCGATGCGTCCAGACCCGCCCGTCAGTTCCCCGAGGTTCCGGTTGCGATCAGCTCGCCGGGATTGGACGTCGCCCGCGAGCAGCGCCAGCGGAAGCGCGAGTCCCAGGATGCCGATGAACTTGCGCAGCGTCATGTACGACGTCACACGCCCGGTATCGGGATGGTCAGACATGGTAACACCTCCCCTGCTTTGGCGGCAGCGTGAAACTCCGACGGAAATGCGTCAAGTGTGAGAATGCTCACGGTCGGCAGCCGTCAGAGGCGGCAACTTTCCCGGGTGCTTCGATGGTGAACGTGAACGGCGGCACGTCCGCCATGAACGGGTGGAGGAGCAACGAGCGCATGCAAATTCTAATGCTGGGCTGGGAATTCCCTCCTTTAATCAGCGGAGGGTTGGGGACGGTGTGTCGCGGTTTGACCGCCGGACTCGATCGCGCCCATGTGCGCGTGCTCTTCCTCCTGCCGCGCCCCGCTGACGGCGCCGCCGCGCCGCCGCGCGCGGGCCATCGCGATTTCCACACCGCCCGGCCCGGACTGTTGGTTCCGGGACGGCGCCGCATCGATCGTGTGATCTGCGAAGCGGTCAATTCCGCGCTGGCCGATCCCTGTCGACCCGGCATTGCATCACGCCGCGAACTCGCCGAATGCAGGCGCAATGCGTCGTCGGTTCGCGTCATGGGTGTGGGTGCGCGCGGCGGCTACGATGGCGATCTCACCGGCAA
>DATNGX010000412.1:0-3700 GCA_035605755.1 Candidatus Krumholzibacteriia bacterium | reverse complement strand
TACGCCTACGAGAGCGCCGATACGGTGGAAGCGCTGAGTTTCAAGGTGAAGGGCATCGCGATGAGCGACTTCGTGTATCCGTCATACTTCGAAGTATTCCGCAAACCCAACTCGACGCGCTTCGATCACATGAAGAAGGTGACGCAGCCGTTCGAGATTCTGGACGGCGGCTACCAGATCATTTTCAAAGACGGACAATGGACGCAGATGTTTTCTTCCACGACCACGGCGAAGCGTTTCGCGCTGGAGGACCATCGCGGGTGTCGCCTCGAGGCGCGCGGGAGAAAACTCCGGCGTACGTCGCAGCGGAAGGTCGATGGAAGCAAGCGTCGCCGTGCCGCGTAACGCGGCGGCCCATGGTTGACCGTCCTTCATGATCTCGTTTACACTGGGTGCGCACGCCGCGGATCGATGGCGCAGTACTCCCGTTAAGCGGGTAACTTCGCGGCCACCATACTACATCCCCCCCGGAGGATCCGCGATGTCCCGTGCATTCGCCCGCTCGGTCTGCGTCTCTCTTTCACTTCTTGTGTTCGCTTCCGCTGCCCACGCGCAGTGGGCATTGAACGGTGCACCCGTCGCAACCGCGACCGGCCAGGAGGCCGAAGCGTGTTCCGTTGCCGATGGGTCGGGCGGTGTGATCGTGGCCTGGGTGGACGACCGGCTAAGCCTCAACAAGGATATCTACGTGCAGAAGTTGAACGCGCAGGGTGTGCCGCAGTGGACCACCGACGGCGTGTTGATCTGCGGCGCCACCGACAACCAGTTCCGCCTCGATATCTGCAGTGATGGAGCGGGTGGCGCGATCATGGCGTGGTCCGACTACAGGAACAACACCAACTTCGCCGACATCTATGTCCAGCGCGTGAACGCCGCGGGCGCTCCGGTGTGGACGGCGAACGGCGTGCAAATGGTGAGCGATCCGCAGGATCAGTTCGAGCCGAAGATTTGTGCTGATGGTTCCGGTGGTGCAATCGTTTGCTGGACCGACCCGCGCGCCGGCAACTACGACATCTATGCTCGCAAGATCAACTCGGCGGGAGTGCCGCAGTGGGCCGCAAACGGTGTGGCGCTGTGCACGCAGGCCACCGATCAGCGTTTCCCGCGCATTGTCTCCGACAACGCCGGCGGCGCTTTTGTCGCGTGGCGTGACGACCGCGCCGGCGTGGGTAACCGTGACATCTACGCGCGTCGAGTGGATTCGGCCGGAACGCCGCAGGCGGCTGCCAACGGCGTGGCCATTTGTGCCGCGACAGGCAACCAGGACAACCATCAGCTGATCGCGGACGGATCGGGTGGCATGATCATCACCTGGGAAGACCCGCGCGCAGGCCAGACCGACATCTATGCCCAGAAGTTGAACTCGGCTTCAACGGCGCAGTGGCTGGCCAACGGTTATCCCATATGTGCCGATTTGAGCAATCAGACCGTGCCGGTTCTCACCACCGATGGCGCCGGTGGCGCCATTATCGCGTGGCAGGACGCCCGGGCGACCGTCTCCGACATTTACGCACGCCGCATGCTCGCGAACGGCCAGACATCGTGGTCGAACAATGGCGTCCAGATTTGCGGCGCGGCGCAAACCCAGTTGACCCCGGTGATCCTGTCCGATGGAGTGGGCGGTGCGTTTATCGCATGGGTGGACGTCCGCTCCACGACGAGCGGTGACGTCTATATCCGGCGCGTTACCGGGTTGGGTGCACCCATGTGGACCACGGACGGCGTTCCCTTGTGCGTCGGGGAAGGTTCCGTCTTCACGCTTTCCATCGTGTCGAACGGTTCCGGTGGCGGGACGGTGGTCTGGTCGGATTCGCGCACCGGCCTCAACGACTTGTTCGCGCAGCGATTTGATGGAGTCTACGGATACTGGGGCTATCCCGAACCGGTCGTGACGGCGGTGTCCGACATTCGCTACGACCAGGGCGGCAAGGTGAAGGTGAACTGGACAGCGAGTGGACGTGATCGCAGCGAGCCGCGCACGATTGGCTCGTACTCGATCTGGCGCGCTGTCGACGTGTCGCCTTCGAGCCCGCTGGCGGCCGGCATCACCGACGTTGCGCACACGGATACAAAGAAGGCCGGCCCTGTGTTCGCGTCAGCGGCAGGCATGTACTGGGAATTGGTGGCCACGCAGAAGGCGTACGGTTTCAGCGCTTATTCGATCGCCGCCGACACACGCGCTGATTCGGTGCTCGCGAACCCGGGCAACACGAGTTTCATGGTGAGCGCACATGTCGGTACCGATGAGTACATCGCATTTCAATCCAACACCGTGATCGGTCATTCGGTTGACAACCTGGCGCCGGTGCCTCCGCTCGCGCTGATCGCGCAGCGCGTTGGAAACTATGTGTATCTCAAGTGGAACGGCGTGCACCTGCCCGATATGAAGAACTACGCGGTGTATCGCAAGACGTCCACGGGTGTGACGCCGATCCCGGGTAATTTTCTCTCCACTTCGCCGGACACGCTGTACACTGACTCCAGCGCTCCGGCCTCGGCACTCTATTATATAGTCACGGCGAAGGACGTTCACGCCAACGAGAGCAACGCCTCCAACGAAGCGGCGGTGGCGGCGGCGACAGGCGTGGGCAACACGCCGGCCATCACGCAGCTATCCGTGCTTCAGAACCGTCCCAATCCCTTCACCGCCGGAACCGAATTCCAGATCGGCCTGCCGTCGGCCTCGCGGGTTGATATCAGGGTGTATGACGTCGCGGGGCGCCGCGTGCGCGAGATGACGTTGCACAACGTTCCAGCGGGATGGAAGAACGTAGCCTTCGATGCTCGCGATGACTCCGGCCGCGCGCTGGCGAGCGGTGTCTATTTCTACAAAGTCTCGGCGGCCGGGAAAACGATCACGACCAAGATGGTGATCGCGCGCTGACGGCAGTAATTCATTTGTTCACAAGCTCACCGGCGGTTTCGCTGTCACCGGTGACAGTGAAGCCGTTGTCGCAGGTGCAAACGATGATCGTAGCGTGGGAACGCCTCGCTTTCCAATTGCAACGTCATCCACTACATTGAATGCAACCCCGCACTTGCCGGAGGCTCATCGTGTTCACTCGTATGCTCATGACGTCCATTCTGTCGCTCTTGTTCGTACCGATGCCTGCACTGGCTCAAACCTCGGCGCCGCCGGTTCCGCCGGAGACGTCGCAGTTCGATTTCTGGGTGGGGGATTGGGACGCGATGTCGGGCGATCAACCGCAGGGCACCAATCACATCACCAAGCGCTGGGACCGCGTGGTGGTCGAGGAGTTCAAGGGCAAGAATCTTCAAGGACACAGCGTCTCGGTCTACGACACCAACAGCAAGTGCTGGAAGCAGACCTGGGTCGATGACCAGGGCGGCTACCTGGACTTCGTGGGCGGGTTCAAGGACGGCAAGATGACGCTGTCGCGCTCATTCGCGAAAGAGGGGAAGACCATCCTCCAGCGCATGGTCTTCTACAACATCACGCCCGCGGCGTTCGACTGGAACTGGGAACGCTCTGACGATGGCGGCGCGACCTGGCAGGTGAACTGGAACATTCACTACACGCGGAAGAAGTAGCGGTTACTGTCACCGGTGACAGTGAAAAAAGGCGCAGCGTCGGCTGCGCCTTTTTGTTTCTGGCGGTGTCGGGGGTGGTATCGATGTCCCGATACTGACAATGAGATCGCCGCCGGGCTTCGAGTGATTCTTTAAGGTCGGTCACAGG
>DATNGX010000411.1:0-7918 GCA_035605755.1 Candidatus Krumholzibacteriia bacterium | reverse complement strand
TGGCGAGCAGCATCTCACCGCCGATGACCTGGCCGTTGTCGGCGCGCGGACCCAGCGACTGGTATTCGTAACCGCGCACGCTGTTGTCGCCGCCGGCGAAAAAACGCACGGTGGGCGGGAGATCGCGAAAGTCGGACGTGTATGTCGTGCCTGCGTCCGCTCGCGCCAGCACGCGCCAGCGCGGCGCCAGCGTGCGCACCACTTTTCCCGAAGCGGTGAGCGAGGCAAAGCTCTGCGACGATCCCACCGCCTCGCTCGTGCCGCGCACGCCGACGTCGACACGATAGCCCCTGCCCGGCGAAATGGGATCGTCGGCACGTTTCAGGTTGTAAGTGAGGCCGGCAATGAACAGGTCGGTGATGCCGTCGTCGGGACCGACGGTGTAGTCCTCGTGCTCGTAGCTGAGCGTGAGCGATTCCCGGCATCCGAAGCGCGGCTGCGAGCGCGTCGGTCCGATCGCGAAACGCTGGGTCGTGTACGCCACCGGATCGATGCGCGCGGCCAGGGCCGCGAACGTGTACTCGTGCTTCTTGGGATATTGAGATGGAATCACGTAGGCCGCGTTGGCGGAGAGCTCGACCTCGGAAACGTTGGCGCGCAAGTTGAAGCGATGGCCGGCGCGGTTGAGCCGGCGGAACTCGGTGTTGAAAAGCACGCGTGGTCCGGTATCGGTGCCGTAGCCCACGCCGACTTCATAGCGGCGCGGCTTCCGCGTTTCCAGCTTCACCTCGATGGGCACTTCGGTGCCGGTTCCGAGATCGCGCCGCGGCACGGCTTCGACACGGCTGAAGTACGGCGTGCCGCCCAGTCTCGACTGGAACGAGAGCAACTTCGAATATCGGAACGGATCGCCGGGCTGAAAGCTCACGAACGAGCGCAGCACGCGCTCGTCGACGGAGGTGGAATCAAAGGTCACCGGGCCGAAGCGGTACAAGGGACCCGTGTCGAGCACGATCTCCACATCGGCCAGATTCTCTTCGCGCTGGATGCGTATGGCGCTGGTGGTGAAGCGCGCGTCGAGATAACCGCTGTCGGCGACGGCGCTGGAAAACTGATTCTTGGCACGCGTGTACAAGCGCTGATCGAGCACGTCGCCCGGCTTGAGCGGAAAGTCCTTCACCAGCGTGGGAAACGGCTCGCTGTTCCTGCCTTCGCCGGTGACCTCGACGTGCACGCTCTTGACGTGCACGGGCTCGCCCAGCGTCACCACGTAGCGCGCGTCGAACTTACCCTTTCCTTCCGGCTTCAGCGTGGACTCGACCTGGGCACCGTAGTAACCGAAGGGCTCCACCGCTTTTTTGATTTCTGCCGGCGCGCGTTCGTGCAGCTGTGCAATGGAGGCGTCGGTGAGGTCATCGCGCTTGCGGTCGCGGACGATGGAAAGTGTCGCCTCGATGTTCTTGACGATCTCCTCGTCGTCGATACCAACGATTTCGGTATCGACCTCGGCCGCCACGGCGGTATTGAACCACCCCGCCAGCGCGATGGCGACCAACAGGAGCCGGATGCTTTGAAGAGAAATGCGCACGAAGAGGGATTTCATGTGGAGAGCGACGGGAACGCCGGTTTCAAGCGTATGGCATGAGGGCCGGCGATGTCCACGCATCGCCGGCCCCCGGCAGACCAATTCAGTAAGAGCCCCTAGGCCGACTGTTCCTTGAACTCACCCGCCACGCGCATGAACACCGTCAACACGATGACCGCCAGCACCATGTGCGCGGCCATGATGTACCAGATGTATTCGGGGTGCCCGGCGTCGTTCACGCGGCCCGAAAGACCCGTGTACACGATCCCGCTCAGGAATCCGCCGATGCACGTCGCGAGGAAGTTGCTGCCCATGTAGAGACCGGCTTTTTCCTTGGGTGCGATCCACGTGATGTATTCCTGAATGCGCGGCGACGCCATCATCTCACCCAGCGCAAAGAGGAAGATGCCCAGGAACACGATCGCCGGCGCGCCCGTGCGCGCGAGACCGATGAGCGCGAAGCCGACTCCGCCGATGAAGAGCCCGGAGAGGAATGCAGGCATGGCACGCCACCGTTCCACCGTGCGCGACACCACGAGCTGCAGCAGGATGATAATGTAGCCCGTGCTGCCGATGGTCTCGCCCAGGATGCGCCGCACGCCCTGCTCGTCTTCGTGCGACAGGAAGTTCGCCACCGTGGTTCCGACCACGGACTTCACATTCAGATACAGACGCGCCGTGTCGAGGTTGCCGTCGATGTAGACCGCGCACAGATTGAAGAACGCCCAGAACGGCAGCCAGAAGAAAAGACCCAGCAGGATCAGGAACACGGAGAATTTGACATCGGAGAGTGCGACGCCCATCTCTTTGAACTTTCCTGCCAGCGAAACGCCGGTGCTTTCTTTGGGCGGCTCCTTGTAGAAAAAGATCGTGATGAGCAACATCACCGCGACGGCTGCCGCGGCCGAATAGAATGCCAGGTCCCATGAAATTGCGCGCAAGTGCCCGGCCACAATAGGTCCGAAGGTGCCGCCGATGTTCACCATCGCGTAGAAGATGCCGAACCCCAGGGTCTTGTTGGTGGAATCCGACGTGAGTCGCACCGTGCCGGATATGAGCGGTTTGAAAATGCCCGCCGCGAGCGCGATGCTCAACATGGTGAACTTGATCTCCGTGAGCGAGTTCGATACCTGCAGCAGCAACACCGCCGGCAGATACGCGAGACACGCCACGATCAACAACTTCTTGAAGCCGAACCGGTCCGCAAAGGTTCCGGAGAAAACCGGAATGCAGTAGCTCACGAACAAGAACAGGCTTTGCACGATGCCGAGCTGGCTGCGGTCGAAGCCCTTGCTCTGCATGTAAATCCCAAAACCGAAATAGATGCCGTAGTACGCGAAGCGCTCCAGGATCTCGATGATGTTGGCCACCCAGAATACACGCGGAAAAGGAGTTCGGCCCCGCCCGGTCGGCGACGGCTGGGAGGCCTGTCGAGCATTCGTGCTCATGAAGTCCTGCCTTGGTTCAAGAATCTGGTACGTGGGGATTTTCGTGGAAAAGGATACGGGGCGGCCGATTGCAACGTCAACGCCGCTGTTTCAGTATGTCGGCGACGATTTTCAAATGATGCCGGTTGTGGACGAGGACGAACTTGAGCGCCTGGTCGCGATCCATCGCGCCCAGAAACGGATGTGTGAACCATGTCTCACGGTCGAGGCCGCCCGCCATGGCGAGCAGCTCGGCGGATTGATCGAGCATGGCAAGCAGCTCGGGGTGCGGCAGCGACGGGTTGGGCACCACAAACGAGGGACTCTGGGCGCGCCCGCGAGGAATGAAACCGAAATAGAACACCGCAGCGCGCGGGATGGTCGGCTTCGCTCGCGGCGCGGGCGGAGTCGATTTCCGCAGCGACTTCGAGACGCCGATCATTGACAGGCAGCAGTGGTGAATGTGCTCGCCCACTGACCACGACGAAACCGTTGGAACCGTCGCGTCGGCGTTGACGACCGCACTGCGAAGCTCTTCGACAGTTTGCTCGATCGCTGTCATGCCTGGTTGCGCCACATGATCGTGTAGCGCCAGAGCGGATGGTTGAATATGCGCGCACCGGGAAGGTGCGCGGCGCATAGTGCGCGCACGCCGGCCATGTCGAGGTAATCGTCGGTCGCGCCGTGATCATGCCACGCGCGCGCCAGCTCTCCCCGGTTGCGCATGCGCTGCGCGACCCAGTGCACAATCTCCCCCGTCGCCGTGGCGCGCAGCCCCGACGCAACCAGGTCGCGCGCGCCTGTAACAGCGCGCACGTCGTGGATGATCAGCACGCCGCCGGGTGCGAGCAGAGTTTTCATGCGCTCGAGAGCGGGCGCGTTGGACATGTGGTGAAGGGTGGTCACGGAGAAGACGCAGTCAAAGCGTTCGCCGCCGAAGTCGTGCGCCATGAAATCAGCGCAGATGAAGTGAGCGTTGTCACCGGATGGTGTGCGTGACGTAGCCAGTGACACCATCTGCGGCGACGCGTCGATACCGGTGACGCGGCTTGCGCGCTTCGCCAGTAGCCGCGCCATTCGCCCCGGGCCGGAGCCGACTTCGAGCAAGCGATGGCACGGCGACGGCACCTGCCGCAACAGGAAACGGTCGTACGGCTCGTCCTGTTCGCCGCGTGTTTCGAGCAGGCGTGCGATGCGGTCGAAATCGGATTGTACCTGGAGGAGCTCGCTCATGCAGCGCAATGGTAGCATGCGGTTTTTCGACGCGCCACATCACGGCATTTAACTAGGTGAATCCCCATTCGCGAAGGATTTCAGGCTTTGCGTAGATGCGGTATTGCGCAGCGAGTAAACCATCTGCCTTATTGATTCCATAGTCACAGACACAACTTCCTGGAGGATCGCTCATGACGAAAACCAAAGCATTTCTGTCCGTGTTTGGAGTCCTTGCTGCAGCGGGTGCCGTGATCACGAGCATCATGGTCAAAAACCGTGGCAAGATCCAGGTCGAGGGAGAGCTGAAGACCGGGGACAACCCGCTCGGCATGCCGAACAAGGGAATCAAAGGATCGGCGACGATCCGCGCTGATCGCGACCGCGCGACGCCGCAGCACTGATCGCCCGCGCGATTCTCAGCGCGGTGTGAGGTAGTTCCCGCGTCCCAGGTCTGTTCCCTGCAAGTTGTCGAACTTGACGGGTAACGTTATACTTACGGCCTACCCAGGAGGTGCCAAATGAGATTTCTCTCGATGGCGATCCTTTCCTTCGCCTTGGCCATATGTATGACTTCCCCGGCCAGTTCGCAGTGTCCGCCGCCGCCCGCCACGAGTCCGCTGGCGCCGGGTGAAATCGGCCTCTTCTACGATACGATGGGCACGCAGCGCTGCGGCTCGATGCTTTCTACAACGACCGTATATCTCGTGACGCGAGTGCCGGAAGGTGGATTCAAGGAGTACGTGCTCCCTCGTATTCGCCGGGTGTCGGGACCCACGTTTCAAAGCAACACTTTCTTGCCCATTTTTCCTGCGGGCACTCCGTTCCACGCGGGCGCTGCTTTCGATGCTTGCGCCAGCGCATATCGCAATGATGCATCGGCCTGCCCCGTCGTACCCGGCGATTTGTTGGTGATGGCGCAATACAATCTGACGCCGCTTGGCAACGTTCAAGGCACGGCGTGTTTTGAAACCGTATGCCCGACATTCAGCGGAATTGTGGCACAGCCTCCGACCTATTGTACGCTGCGACAGGAACAGCGCGTCCCCGTTCACCGGAGGCGCACTGATGTGCATCGGTATCAACCAATTGCCGGTTGCCGTGGAACCTTTCAGCTGGGGCGCGGTGAAGGCGATGTACCGCTGAGGTTCTACTCGAGCACCTGCGTGCGCTCCTGGTCCTTGAACTGGAGCTCGTAGAGGCGCGCGTAGTGGCCGCTCTTCGCGAGCAGCTCGGCGTGCGTCCCCTCTTCGACCACGCGGCCTTTGTGAAGCACGATGATGCGGTCGACATAGCGGATGGTGGAGAGGCGGTGTGCGATGACGATGGACGTGCGGTTGGCCATGAACTTGCGCAGCGCATCCTGCACGAGGTACTCGGTCTCCGTATCCACGCTGGAGGTCGCTTCGTCGAGCACCAGGATCTTCGGGTCGTATACCAGTGCGCGCGCGAATGAGAGCAGCTGCCGTTCTCCGACGGAGAGCGAGCTTCCCCGCTCACCCACTTCTTCGTCATACCCCTTCGGAAGGCGCTCGATGAACTTCTCGGCGTTGATGTAGCGCGCGACGTCGCGGATTCTCTCGTCGCCGATCTCCATGTTTCCCAGGTGGATGTTGTGCGCCACGCTGCCCGAGAAGAGAAACACGTCCTGCAGCACGGTCGCGATGTGGCGGCGCAGATCGTTCAGTCGATATTCCCGGATATCGACACCGTCGATCAGAACGCGCCCGCTTCCCACATCGTAGAAGCGCGAGAGCAGACTGATGATGGTGGTCTTGCCGGCGCCGGTGTAGCCGACGATGGCCACCTTCTCCCCCGCTCCCACCCGGAAACTGACGTCGTGAAGAACCTCGTCGCCGGTGGCGTATGTGAACGAAACGTGGTCGAACACGACTTCGCTCGGCGTGTCGGGCATTTTTGCCGGTGAGGCGGCGTCGACGATGCGCGGCTCGCGGTCGAGAACGCCGAAGATGCGCTCCGACGACGCCATGGCCGACTGCAGCACGTTGTATTTTTCCGAGAGATCGCTGATGGGACGGTAGAAGCGCTGCGCGTACTGGATGAACGCCACCAGCGAACCAAACGTCATGATGCCGCCCATGACATCGAGACCGCCGAACGCGATGATGAGCGCGATGGCCACCGCGCTCAGCAATTCGACGGCGGGGTAGAACACGGCGTACGCCATCACGCCCTGGATGTGCGCGTCGTAGAGATCCTGGTTGAGATGGGTGAAGCGCCGGAACTGGCCCTGCTCGCGGTTGAAGATCTGCACCACGCTCATGCCGGTCACGTTCTCCTGCAGGAACGTATTGAGCGACGCCAGGCGGATGCGAACGTTACGGTACGAGTCGCGCGCCTTGATCCGGAAGATATGCGCGCACACATATAATAGAGGAAGCACGGTGAAGGTAAGCAGCGCGAGCTTCCAGTTGAGCCACAGCATGACCACCACGATCCCGGCCAGCGTGAAAATATCCAGGAAGATGGCGACCACGCCCGAGGTGAACATCTCGTTCAAGGTCTCGACGTCGTTGGTCAGACGCGTCATCAGGCGGCCGACCGGATTTCTGTCGAAGAACGACACGTCGAGTCTCTGCAGCTTCCTGAAAATCTGCATGCGCATGTCGAACATCACGCGCTGCCCCACAAGACTCATGATGAGCCCGTGTAGATACGACGAGACGAATCCACCGATCAGCGCGGCGCCGAGAATCAGCACCACCTTGAGCAAACCGGCCAGCCTGATATCGAGATCCACGTGTCCGGCGGGCGTGAGATACCTGTCGATCGCCATTTTGGTGAGAAACGGCGGCGCCAGCTCGAGCAACGACTCGACCGCGAGCAACAGCACGCTGAACACCACCATGCGCTTGTAGGGCGCGAGGTAGCGCAGGAGCCGCTTCATCAAGCGGCTGTCGTACGGCTTTTCCTGCAGCTCGTCAGCCTGGATGTACTCCACGTCTATCCCTTCTCCAAGGCGACCATGAGCATCTGCTTGTGGTGCATGTCGGCGTAGAGGCCGTTGAGCGCGATCAACTCTTCGTGCGTGCCCTGCTCCACGATGGCGCCATCATCGAGCACGACGACGCGGTCGGCCTGCCGAGCGGTGGAGATGCGGTGCGAGATGAGAATCGCCGTCCGCCTGGCGAGCTCGCTGCGCAGTGAATTGAGAATCTTTTCCTCGGTGGTGGCGTCGACGCTCGAGAGCGCGTCGTCGAGAATGAGGATCTGCGGCTGCCGTGCCAGCGCGCGCGCAATCGCCACGCGCTGCTTCTGGCCGCCGGAGAGGTTGATGCCGCGTTCGCCGATCATCGACTCGAAGCGGTCCGGGAACTCCATCACCTCGTCGTGAATGGATGCGGTCCGTGCCACCAGCTGCAGCACCGGATCGGGCAGCTCGGAAACACCGAATGCGATGTTCTCGCGAATGGTTTCCGAAAACAGGAAGATGTCCTGCGGCACCAGTCCCACCATCGCGCGCAGTTTTTCGAGCGGAATGTCACGCACATCCTGTCCGCCCACTTTGACCACGCCGGCGGTCGGGTCGTAGAGGCGGAGAATGAGCGAGATAAGCGTGGTCTTGCCGGAACCGGTGGCGCCGACAATGGCAAGCGTTTCGCCGTCCTTGATGTGCAGATTGATGTGCCGGAGCACTTCGCGTCCGCCGCCCGCGCCGTACGCAAACGATACATCCTGGAGCTCGATGGCGGATGCCTGCGGCAGCGCCACGCCGGTATCGCGAATGTCGGAC
>DATNGX010000410.1:0-3174 GCA_035605755.1 Candidatus Krumholzibacteriia bacterium | reverse complement strand
CGACCGCGAATCCCGCGCAGTTGTCGCACCGCCCCGTGTTCGGATGGGGGAGCACACACCGCGTGCGCACCGACGACAATACGTCGACGATCAATCTGTGCGATGCGACGGGAAAAATCCTGCGCCGTATGCCGGGCGCGGGCGTGCTGGTCGCGGTGTCCGCGGACGGAAGCGACTTCGCGTTGATGCAGACGGCGGGTGGCTCGGATTGGAAGATAACGGTGTTCGATTCGGACGGCGACGCGCTGGCGCAGGCCCCGCGTCCCAATCGCACGTGGAAGCCCTTCAAAGCACCGGTGATGGAGCGCAAATACGAGCTCGTCGCCAACGCCGCAGGCGCCGACCTCTACGAGCTCTACGCCAATGCCGGCGGCGTCCGCATCGTGCGCTGGGTCAAGTAGGCCCGGTCACGAGGTTGACCCACGGGGGGTGAAAATGGTAAGCTAAGTGCCGTTGTCCCTGTCCTGCCGCCTTCTGGTGGTCGTTCCTTATAGTTCCTCGTTGTTCCAGCGCGCCTGGCCATCCGCCCCGCGCGCTTTTGATTAATAGACTGAGGTAGTCAAACCCCGATGAAGCTAATTTTGGATTTCTTCAAGCTCCTCTGGAAGGGCTGGAAAAAGTTCGCCCACATCCTCGGAGTCGTCAACACTCGCATTCTTCTCACTGCTACTTACTTCGTCATTTTCGCGGCCGCGTTCATCGGCGTCCTGATATCGCGCGCGGACCTGCTTGACCGCAAGATGGAGAAGAAGGCGTCCTACTATCACAATCGCGAACCGTTCAAGGACACACTCCAGACGGTCAAGCGCACGTTCTCGTTTTAGCGCAACGCGCGCAGGAGACCAACGATGTACATTCTCGGCATCTCGTGTTACTACCACGATTCCGCGGCCGCGCTTCTCAAAGACGGCGAAATCATCGCGGCGGCGCAGGAAGAGCGCTTCACGCGCATCCGCCACGACCAGGACTTTCCGGAACAGGCGGTCAAGTACTGCCTGAAGGAAGCCGGCATCACCATCGAGCAGGTGGACTACATCGGTTTCTATGACAAGCCGATGGTCAAGTTCGAGCGCATTCTGCAGACATATATCGCCACGTGGCCGCGCTCGTTCCCGTCGTTCATCAAGTCGGTGCCGATGTGGCTCCAGAAGAAGCTCTGGATCCCGAGCCTCATCAAGAAAGAGCTCGGCTACGAGGGCGACGTGCTCATGATCGAGCACCACCTTTCGCACGCGGCCAGCAGCTACCTGGTGTCACCGTACGACGACGCCGCCATCGTCACCGTCGACGGCGTGGGCGAATGGGCCACGTCGACCATCTGCCACGGCGTCGGCAGCGATATCAAGATCTTGAAGGAGATCCGTTTTCCGCACTCGCTGGGCCTCCTTTATAGCGCGTACACCTACTACCTCGGCTTCAAGGTCAACAGCGCCGAGTACAAGGTGATGGGCCTGGCACCCTACGGCGAGCCGAAGTACGTCGACAAGGTGATGGAGACGATCACTTACAACGACGACGGTTCGTTCAAGATGAACATGAAGTACTTCGCGTACGACTACGGTCTGCGCATGACCAACAAGGAGTTCGAGAAACTCTTCGGCCAGCCCACGCGCGAGCCGGAATCCAAGCTCGAGCAGTTCCACAAGGACGTCGCCATGAGCGTCCAGGTTGTGACCGAGGAAATCGTGCTGCGCATGGTCCGTCACGCGGCCGAGCTCACCGGTTCCAAGAACCTGTGCATGGCGGGCGGCGTGGCGCTCAACTGCGTGGCCAACGGCCGCGTGGTGAAAGAGACGCCGTACAAGGACGTGTTCATCCAGCCCGCCGCGGGCGACGCCGGCGGTGCGGTGGGTGTCGCGACCTACCTCTACCACACCGTGCTCGGCAACGAGCGCAAGTGGAAGTGGGAGCACGCGTACCTCGGACCCGAGTACAAGACGGACGAGATCCGCAAGTTCCTGGACGAGAACGGCATCGTGTACAAGGAATTCGACGAGAACGGCATGCTCGATGCCACCGTGCAGGCGCTCATCGATCAGAAGACGATCGGATGGTTCCAGGGCCGCATGGAGTTCGGACCGCGCGCACTCGGTGCACGCTCGATCATCGCGGATGCGCGCAATCCCGAGAACAAAACGGTCGTGAACCTGAAGATCAAGTTCCGCGAGAGCTTCCGTCCCTTCGCACCGTCGGTGCTGGAGGAGAAGTGCAATGAGTGGTTCGAGCTCGACATTCCTTCTCCTTACATGCTGCTGGTTGCGGATGTGCGCGAAGGCAAGCGCACCATTCCGGCGGTGACGCACGTCGATCAGTCGGCGCGCATCCAGACCGTGAACGAGAAAGAGCACGCGCGTTACTACAACCTGATCAAGCGCTTCGATGAGAAGACGGGCTGCCCGCTGATCATCAATACGTCGTTCAACGTGCGCGGCGAGCCCATCGTGTGCAAGCCGGACGAGGCGTACACGTGTTTCATGCGCACCAACATGGACGTGCTCGTGCTCGACAAGTTCGTGATGTACAAGCCCGACCAGAAGCCGTTCAACGACGACGTTGATTGGCGCACGCAATTCGCGCTGGATTAGCGCAAGCGCTTCCAGCCGACCGAACGCGGCGTCGTGAAGCAGGGCGGGAACGGGGCGCGTTCTTGCCACGCGACGCGACGCTGTGATAACCTCCGGGTCCTGTTTGTTTCCAGCGACCCGGAGGTTTTTTCATGCATCTCGCCAGCGGAACCATCGACAACTATCTGTGCACGGCAACCACCGCCGTCTCCACGGCCACGGTGATTTTCGCTGCCACGCGCCTTCGCTCAACCGTGACGCGCGAGCGTCTGCTCAAAGCCGCGGCGGGCGCGGCGATCGTGTTGGTTGCGCAGATGTTCGACGTGCCGTTGTTCGGCGGCGTGGTTGTGCATCCCATCGGGGCCGCGTTTCTAACCCTCCTTGCGGGGCCGGAGCTGGCACTGTTGGCCATGACCGCTGTCATCGCGTCGCAGGCGCTGTTCATGAATGACGGTGGGCTCGCCGAGCTCGGCGCAAATGTGCTCAATATGGCCGTTGTTGGGGTCTTCGTTGCTGCGTTTGCGCTGAAATTCACTCGCTCGCGCCTTACGGGATTCACCGGATTGCTTGTGGGGGCTGCGCTCGCGAGTGTGTTGTCTGTTTTCGCCGC
>DATNGX010000409.1:0-7766 GCA_035605755.1 Candidatus Krumholzibacteriia bacterium | reverse complement strand
GTGTCGACAATGTCTGCAGGAATGAATTCAAGATTTACCTCCGTCAACCCAGGGTCTTGAGACCGACTGTCTGATACCACTGCACGGTGCGATCAATGCCTTCTTCGAATGACGTACCGACCTGGTACCCGAGTTCTCTCTGGATGCGCTCGATGCCCGCCATCGAGTGCTTGACGTCTCCGGCGCGCGGCGGTCCGTACACAGGCTCGACGTCTCCGCCGATCCGCTCGCGCAACGCCGCGAACAGCTGGTTCAGCGTGTAACGTCCACCGCAGGCGATGTTATATACGCGCGCTCCGGTCACGTTCGCCTCGCATGCCAGCAAGTTGGCGTTTACAACGTTGGAGATAAAGGTGAAATCACGCGATTGCTCGCCGTCTCCGTAAATGTTCGGCGATTTTCCCTCCAGTAAAGCCTTCACAAACAGGGGAATCACTGCACTGTACTGCGAATTGGGATCCTGCCGGGGGCCGAATACATTGAAATACCGAAGCGACACCGTGGGCACTCCGTACAGCTCGCCGAACACGCGGCAGTAGTATTCCGCGGCCAGTTTTGCCACCGCGTACGGAGACTTGGGATTGGGCGTCATGCTCTCGACCTTCGGCAGCTCCTGGCTGTCGCCGTACACCGACGAGGACGAGGCATACACCACGCGCTTGACGCCGTGCTTTTTCGCCGCCAGCAGTATGTTGAGCGTGCCCTGCGCGTTGACCTGGTTGTTGGAGGTGGGATCCGCGATCGAGCGCGGCACCGACGCGAGCGCGGCCTGGTGCAGCACGTAGTCCACGCCTTTCACGGCCCGGTCGACCGCGTCTTCGTCGCGCACGTCGCCGCGAATCAGGTCCACACGCGAAGCGAACTCCTGAACGTTGTCCTCGCGTCCGGTGGAGAAATTGTCGAGCACACGCACGCGCGCTCCGCGCTTGAGCAGCTCGTCGACGATGTTCGAACCGATGAAACCGGCGCCGCCGGTGACGAGATAAGTCGCCATCGCTTCCCTTCTATATCTATTACAGACGAACGATCTTGTCGGAGTCCACGCCGTTATAGACGTTGCGCGTGTCCACCACGACCGGAATATGCTCGAGCAGAAGCTTGTAGTCCACGTTGTCGTGGCCGGTCACGATGACCGCGCAGTCGCACCCGGAGACCACTTTCTGCGAGAGCTCGACCGCGGGTACTCCCGCTTCCTCGAGCTCGTGGTCATGTGCGTTGGCCCAGCGATCGTGATACACCACGTCGGCGCCCTGGCGGCGCAGAAGACGCATCACGTCGAGCGCGGGTGATTCGCGCACGTCGTCGATGTTGGCCTTGTACGACACGCCCACCACGAGCACGCGCGAGCCGTTGAGTGCGCGCTTTTTCTGGTTGAGGGCCTCCACCACGCGCGCCACCACGTATTCGGGCATGGAGCCGTTGACCTGTCCGGCCAGCTCGATGAAGCGCGCCTCGAAGCCCGACTGCTTGGCCTTCCACGACAGATAGAACGGATCGATGGGAATGCAGTGCCCGCCCAGTCCCGGTCCGGGATAGAACGGCATGAAGCCGAACGGCTTGGTGGCCGCGGCGCGGATCACTTCCCACACATCGATGTTCATCTTGTTGCACATGAGCGCGATCTCGTTGACGAGTCCGATGTTCACGCTGCGGAACGTGTTTTCCAGAAGCTTCACGGTTTCGGCCACGCGCGCATTCGAAACCGGCACCACCGTGGTGAGCGAAGATGAGTACAACGCCACCGCAATCTCGGTGCAGGCCGGCGTCACGCCGCCCACCACTTTCGGAATGTTCTTGGTGTTGAAACGCGGGTTGCCCGGATCCACGCGCTCGGGTGAGAACGCCAGATGAAATTCTTTTCCGATGCGGAAGTTCTCGTCCTCCAGCATGGGCTGGATGATCTCTTCGGTCGTGCCCGGATAGGTGGTCGACTCGAGGACCACCAGCATGCCGGGATGCTTGTACTTCGCGATCTGCTCGACCGACGCGACGATGTACGAGATGTCGGGGTCCTTGGTCTTGCGCAGCGGTGTCGGCACGCAGATCTCGATCGTGTCGCACCCGGCAAGCAGCGAAAAATCGCCGGTCGCCTTGAGGTGTCCGCTCTTCACCAGCGGGGCGAGAGCGTCGGACGACACATCCTTGATGTAGCTGTCCGCCGTGTTGACCCGATTGACCTTTTCGGGGATGACGTCGAAGCCGATGACGTGATATCCGGCGTGCGCCAGCTCCACCGCCAGGGGCAGGCCGACATAGCCGAGCCCGATCACGCCGACAGTTGCCTGGCGGGAACGAATCTTCTCGATCAGTAACATGGGAGAAAAGCCTTTCTATGGGAAGCAGACGGGAGCCTAAACGGACGGGCGCGCTTGGGACAAGCCCTCAATTTGGGGCTGTGACAGCGCCGCTCATGCCATTTCTTCGATGAGCTCCTCGGTGGTGACGACGTTGTTCTTGCCCGCGCGCTTGGCCTGGTAGAGCGCCTTGTCGGCGGCATCGATGATCTCGCGCGGGGTGGCCCCGTCGCGCGGGAACGACGAAACGCCTGCGCTGCACGTGATGCCATCGGCGCGGGCAGCGTCGAAGTGGTGCTCGCGCACACTCTCGAGCACGCGCTGCGTCACTTTGGACGCACCGGAGAGCCGGGTCTGTGGCAGCACCACGCCGAATTCATCGCCACCGTACTTGCTGACAAAATCGATCTCGCGGCAGCTCGCCTTGATGATGCCTGCAATCTCCTTCAGCACCTGGCTGCCGCTGATGTGGCCGTGCCTGTCGTTGTGCATCTTGAGATTGTCCACGTCGAGCATCACGAAGGAGAACGTCTGCTTGAAGCGCCGCGCGCGCTTGATCTCGTTCTCGAGCGAAGAGATCAAGTAACGATAGTTGTACACGCCGGTCAAACCGTCGGTGACGGCTTCCTTTTCCAGCTGCTGGTAGAGCAGCGCGTTTTCGAGAGCGATGGCCGTCTGGTTGGCGAGGAGCGTCAGGAGGCGCACGTCCTGCGGCGCGCTGATGCCGCCCTCACTGCGGATGGCGACGAGGAGCCCGAACATCGAGCGCTTGGCGACGAGCGGGGCGGAGATGATCACGCCCGCGCCGGGGCCGAGGCCCTCGGCGAGCAGAGGGACGTCGAAGCCCAGCTCACGGCCGGGCTGGAACGGGCTCGATTCGGCCTCGCGCACCATCCAGCCCACGAGCACGCCGGCATCGTCGACAACCTCGAATTTCATTTCCTTGCCGCGCTCGACCGTGTACTTGGACACGGTCTGGCCATCCACCTCGAGCAGGTGAATGGTGTCGGCTTCAATCACCTGGAGCGCGCAGTCCAGAACCTTGCGGAAGATCATGCGCTTGTCGTGCCCGGCCACAATGAGGCTCGTGATCTCGGACAGAGTCGAGAAAAGCACGTCACCGTAGCGAATAATCTTTTTCATTTCAATGGCCTGAACGGGTTACCTGAGTGATTACCTGAAGGCCCGCAAAAGGGCGCAACCGGCCCGGTTGAAAGTGCAAGTCGCATGCCATCGACCGGCTTAAGTCAAAGAAGCACTTTTTGTTAACGCGAGCAGCCGCCACCGGCGGCCAGTGCTATGCGTCCGCGTCGGAGGCGACCGGCGAGCGCCGGATATCCCGGATGCGGCGCAGTGTCCGAAGAGCGGCGAACGTGGCGATCACGGCACCCATGACAATAAACACCGGGACGGCGCGGGCGATCTGTCCGGGGATGTACGGAACACTCTGTCGCCACATGCGGTAGGTCTGGAGGGCGGAAACGACGAGGGCCACCGCGATGGCCCCCTGGAGGACGGCCACGACGGAGAGCGAAATCACGAGCTCGCGCCTCTGGCTGTCACTGCGCAGGACGGCGGGATGGCGTTGGCCACGCCGGAAGGTGTGCCGGGTGGTCATGGGTTGGTCGGGCCGGAGATCTCTTCGAAGTCGCCGTCGACAATGTCGCCGGAAGAAAATGCCGCCGGGTCCTCGGCCATGGAGGCCGCGGGTGGGTCGGCGGCACCACCGTTCGGGTGAAAGTCCGACGAAGCCGGCCGTTTGGGGCGCGCGAGACCGTTCTGGATGGTCCGCAGCACCCAGATACCGAGCAGCAGAAAGAGCAATGAACGCAGCATACGAATGATCGGTGCGATTTGATTGGTGCGCCCGGCAGGATTCGAACCTGCGACCCCTAGCTCCGGAGGCTAGTGCTCTATCCAGCTGAGCTACGGGCGCGCCCGATGGTTTCGGGGGCGTGATTTCTCGGTGAGCAGCTCGCGCGCAAGCGCGGTGCGCTGCTCGCTTCCCTCGCTGCCGCCCAGCATGCGCGCAATCTCGCGCATGCGATCATCGCCCTGTGCAGCGCTTACACGCACCCGCGTGCGGTCCTTCACATTTTCTTTGAGAACGACGAGGTGGTGGTGTCCGCGCGCGGCGATCTGCGGCAAATGCGTGATGCAGACTATTTGATGCGACTCGGCCAGGGCAAGCAGTTTCTCCGCGAGCACATCTCCCATGTCGGCGCCTACACCCGCGTCGATCTCGTCGAAGATGAGTGTCGCCCCGCCACCGCCACCCGCGAGCGGCTTCAACACCAGCGCGATGCGCGAGAGCTCGCCCGTGGACGCGACCTCTTCCAGCGGCCCTTCGGCTTCGCCCGGGTTGGTCTGGATGCGCATGCGCACCACGTCGAGCCCGTTTTCCAGAGGACCCGGCGCACGCGTCATGTCGGTGCGAAAACGCGCGCCGCGCATGGACAGACGCGCCAGCCCGTTGTTCACCTCTTGGTCGAACTTCACCGCGGCGCGTCTTCGTGTCGCACTCAAGACTCCTCCCGCCTCCTCGAGAGCGCTCGCGGTTCGCTCGATCTCTCTTTCCAGCGCCTCGCGATTTCCTTCCGCATCCGCGAGAGCGTCGAGCTCCTGCGCCCATTTCTCGCGATCCTCGAGGATCTGCTCGATGGTGGACTTGTAGCGCCGCTCGAGACTTGTAAGCGCCTCCAGACGCTCCTGCACGCGTTCCACGTCCGCGGGCTCGAAGTCGAGTCCGTCGCGCAGCGACGCTGCTTCCGAGGCGGCATCGCGCACCAGCTGCTCGGCCTCGGAGAGTTTCGCTTCGATTGCCTCCAGCCGCGTGTCAACCGACGTGAGGGGCGAGAGACGCTTGCGCACGTGACCCACCTGCGCGGCAACCGCGGCGTCGCCGTCATACAGCATGGAGGTTGCTTCATCCAGCGCCGCGAACATCTTCTCCGCGTTTGCCATGACGCGCGCCGAATTCTCGAGCCCGGCCTTTTCGCCGGCGCGCGGCGCCACACGATCGATCTCCTGCAGGCGGTGCACGAACAGCTCGCTCTTCTCGCGAATGCGCGCCGTCTCGGCGTCGAAGTGGTCGAGATCGGCCACGGCGCGCTTCCAGCGCGCGAGTGCCAGCGCATACGCCTCTTTCTCTTTCACAGCACCGGCATGCGCATCGATGTAATCGACGTGCGTCTCGGGATCGCGCAAGCGATACTGCTCGTTCTGTCCGTGCGGTTCGATCAACGCCGAGGTCTGCGCACGCAGCTCGCGTAACGTGACGGTGCGCTGGTTGATCGTGGCGCTGGAGCGGCCCGCGCTGGAAATCCGGCGCGTCACTTCGATCTCGCCGGCGGACGGCGTCGTGAAGGCGGCGGATACCAACGCCTCGTCGGCGCCGGAGCGAATCAGATCCGCACTTCCCTTTTCCCCGAGCAGGAGATTGACCGCGCCCACGATGAGCGACTTTCCGGCGCCGGTGGACCCGGTGATGATGTTGAGACCGCCGGTAAAATCGAGCGTGGCGCTTTCGACGACGGCGAGATTCTCGATGTGCAGCCGTCGCAGCATGCCGCTCTTTAGAGCTTCTCGCGCAGGCGCGCGAAGAAGTCGTATGACTCGGGGACGACCAGTTTGGTGACGCGCGTGTCGCGCTGGATTTCCACGCGGTCGGTGGGCCCGACGTCGATGCCCTGCTGGCCATCCACGGTGATCATCAGGCCGGAGGGTGCGGCAATGACCTGCACGTGGACAATCTCGGTCGCGTCCAGGACCATGGGCCGGATGCTCATGGTGTGCGGATTGAGGGGTGTCAGCATGATGGCGTCGAGCGTGGGCTCGAGCACCGGCCCGCCCGCCGACAGTGAATACGCGGTGGATCCGGTGGGTGTGGCCACGATGACGCCGTCGGCGGAGAGCTCGCGCAGGAGCTGGCCGCCGACCTCCGTGCGCAGTGTCACCATGCGCGAATATCCGGTGCTGTGAATGACGATGTCGTTCAACGCCGTGAATGATTTCCCCGCAATGCTTCCCGAATGCACACGCCCGGTGAGGCGCATGCGATTCTGCACCTCGTAGCGTCCCGAGAGCAGCATGTCGACAACGGCCTCGGGCGTGGTTTCGGTCAGGAATCCGAGGCGTCCGCCTTTTACCGCCACGATGGGAAGGTCGTGGTCCACGTAGCGGCGCGCGAGCTTGAGCACGGTGCCGTCGCCGCCGACGGCGATCAACACCTGGCACGACTCGTCGATGCCGGGTGTGCACCCGGCCAGCGTCCCGGCCTCGGGGGCCAGGTCTTCATCGAGAGAAATTTTTACACCCTGGGATGAAAGCAGCGCGACCACGCGCTGAAGAAGCGGGCGCGCCACCTCGTTTTCGAGATTGGCGGCCAGACCCACGTGTGTCACACGGCGCGCCGATATGCTCCGGATGGCGCCCATGTTGAGCTCTCAGCGCGCGGCGGAACGAATGGTGCGGCGGCGTTCGGCGAGAAATTCGGCGGCGGAATCGGCGATGGCGTCGGGACCCAGGCCGAGGTCGGCGAGGAGATCGCCGCGCTCACCGTGTTCGATGAACTTGTCAGGCAGGCCGAGATTTTTGACCGCGCTGGCGTCGAATCCGTGCTCGATCAGGTATTCGTTCACACCCGAGCCGAATCCGCCCGCGACAGCGTTGTCCTCGACGGTGACGATGACGGAATCCTGCGCCGCGAAGCGCTCCAGCACCGCCGTGTCGAGCGGCTTCACGAAGCGCGCATTCACCACCGCCGCCTCGATGCCGCGCGCGGAGAGCAGCTCCGCCGCGAGAATGCACGGATGCACCATGGCACCGATGGCGAACAACACCACGTCGCGGCCTTCGCGAATCACTTCCGCTTTTCCGATGGGAAGCGATTTGAGCTCGGCGTCCTGTGCCACGCCCAGGCCTTCACCGCGCGGGAAGCGCATCGCGATCGGGCCCGCGCTGTAGTCGATCAGCGTCTTCGTCATGTGACGAAGCTCGTTCTCGTCTTTGGGCGACATGATGACGAAGTTCGGAATCAGTCGCAGATAACTCAGGTCGAAGGCGCCGTGGTGCGTCGGACCGTCCTCGCCGGCGATGCCGCCGCGGTCGAGAATGAAACGCACGGGAAGATTCTGGATGGCGACGTCGTGGATCACCTGGTCGTACGCGCGCTGCAGGAAAGTGGAATAGATGGTGACCATGGGAACGATGTGGCGCGTGGCCAGCCCCG
Organism: Candidatus Krumholzibacteriia bacterium; assembly: GCA_035605755.1. Classification (GTDB taxonomy): domain Bacteria; phylum Krumholzibacteriota; class Krumholzibacteriia; order WVZY01; family JAKEHA01; genus JAKEHA01. The sequence continues at coordinate 242 of DATNGX010000409.1, read as the reverse complement.
CCGCAAAGGTGACGGCGTGCTGCTCCGCGATGCCCACGTCGAACATGCGTTCCGGAAGCACGCGGGCGAACTCGGTGAGACCTGTGTTGTCGGGCATGGCGGCGGTGATGGCGACCACGCGCTCGTCACTCTTCGCGAGCTCGAGCAGGGCTTTTCCGTACACCGCGGTGTACGAGGGATTGCCCTTCTTGGCCGGCGTGTCGCCCGGCACCTTGTCGTAGCGCGTCACACCGTGCGCGCAG
>DATNGX010000408.1:0-4017 GCA_035605755.1 Candidatus Krumholzibacteriia bacterium | reverse complement strand
CGCTCCGCCCGTGCGCGCGAGCACCTTCGTGATCGCTGCCGTCAACGTCGTCTTGCCGTGATCCACGTGACCGATCGTACCCACGTTCACGTGCGGCTTATTGCGATTGAATTTCTCCCTGGCCATTCGATCTATCCTCCTGAAATGACTCTTCTGACTCTTGGCGTTTTCGCTTTATACGTGATTGCTATGTACTGGAGCCCTCGACCGGATTTGAACCGGTGACCTTTTGCTTACCATGCAAATGCTCTACCACCTGAGCTACGAGGGCCGACCCTGACTCGTGAGCGCCTCGCTCGTATTTGGAGCGGGAAACGGGATTCGAACCCGCGACCCTCAGCTTGGAAGGCTGATGCTCTAGCCAACTGAGCTATTCCCGCCAACCTTCACCAAAACGTGGTGGGGAGGGGAGGATTCGAACCTCCGAAGGCGTACGCCGACAGATTTACAGTCTGTTCCCTTTGGCCACTCGGGAACCTCCCCGAACAGCAAGCGATGTCTGCAGTGGCCCAGAAGTACGATTGCGGGCCCCGAAGATGTTCAACACCAGCCGGCGCGAGAGGTCATCGCTTTCGCGACGATGCGTCTCGCCGCTCCTCGTCGCCGGTGTTAATCATTTACTAAAAGTTGTGTGGAGACTCGCCCGATCCCGCTGTGCTCGCGACGCACTCAACACTCTGGAGCTGGCGAAGGGACTTGAACCCCCAACCGCCTCATTACAAATGAGGTGCTCTACCGTTGAGCTACGCCAGCAGAACACGACAAACCCGCAAGGTTTTTGCGGGCAAGAAAGGGCACTTTACGAAATTTTTTGAGGGGGTGTCAAGGGGCAAAATACCACGGCAGGCCAAGTTGTCAAACCTGTCTAGAAAAATCTCTCGGCCCGGCCGAAAGGCGTACGGACCGCGCCGTGAACCGGTTATTTCCGGCGGACCCGGACACCGGCGGCGGTGTCTTCGATCAGGAAACCGGCCGAAAGAATCTTGTCGCGGAGCTCGTCGGCGCGCTTGAAGTCCTTGGTTTTCTTGGCGTTATTGCGTTCTTCCAGGGCCAAAAGAATGTCGGCCGGGATATCTTCGGCGGCCGTGGGAAGCCCTTCGCGGAAAAGCCCCAGGACGAGATCGAACAAGGACAGGCTGTCCCAGACCGCGTCGAGCCCCTCGCGCGAGGCCGCAATGGCAGCCGGGTTTTCGTCCAGCATGACGTTGTAAGTCTTTATCAATTCAAACATATAGCCGATCGCACCGGCGCTGTTGAAGTCGTCGTCCATGGCGGCGAGAAAGCTCACTCTGGCCTTTTCGGCGGCCGCCACCAGGTCGCGACCCTGGGCGCTCGAGACCGCGGGTCCCCCCGAGAGCCGTCCCCGGTGCTCATCGATGGAGCGGCAGGCGTTCACCAGGCGCTCGAAGGTTTTCTCCGAGGCTTCCAGCCGCTCGCGCGAGTACTCCATCTGGGAACGGAAGTGTGTCGAGAGCAGGTAGAAGCGCACCACCTGGCCGTCGAACTCCTTGAGCACGTCCTCCATCCCGAAGAAATGCCCCGTCGACTTGGACATTTTCTGGCCGCGTAGATTCAGGAGCCCGTTGTGCGCCCACTGGCGCACGTACTCCTTGCCCGTCGCGCACTCGCTCTGGGCGAGCTCGTTCTCGTGGTGCGGAAAGATCAAATCCTCGCCGCCACCGTGGAAGTCGAGGGTTTCGCCCAGGTACTTGGTCGCCATGGCCGAACACTCGATGTGCCAGCCCGGGCGCCCCTGCCCCCACGGGCTGTCCCAGTACGGCTCGCCCGGCTTGGCCGCTTTCCAGAGCGCAAAGTCGAGCGGATCTTCCTTGTTCTCCCCCACTTCCACGCGTGCGCCAGAGATGAGGTCGTCGATGTCGCGCTTGGAGAGCTTGCCGTAGTCCTTCTTGGTGCGGACGCGGAAATAGACGTCGCCGCCGGCGGCCGCGTAGGCATAGCCGCGCTCGATCAACTGCGACACCATGGCGATGATCTCGGGGATGTGCTGGGTGGCGTAGGGGTAGAGCGTCGCCGGCTTGATGTTCACAGCGGCCGCGATGCGATGGTACGCCTCGATATTGCGCTCCACCACCACGCGGTAGTCGACGCCTTCCTGGTTGGCGCGGTCGATGATCTTGTCGTCGATATCGGTGAAATTTTGAACGTAGGCGACTTCGAACCCGAGGTACTCGAGGTAGCGCCGGATCATGTCTCCCGAAACGAACGCAAGCATGTGCCCCATGTGGGGCTTGTCCTGCACGGTCATCCCGCACACATACATGCCGACCTTGCCCGCATGCAGCGGCACGAAGTCGGCTTTCTTCTGCTTGAGCGTATCGTAGACACGAAGCGGCATAGGACAAACGACTATAGCAGCGAGCCCCGTGTGTGGTAAGAGGGTAATCACATGTCAGCTCCCGCTCCCACCGCTCCGGTACGCCAGCTCGGGCTCGTCGCGTGCGTTGCACTCGTCGTCGGCAACATGATCGGTTCGGGAATCTTCCTGCTTCCTTCCTCACTCGCGCCGTACGGCAAACTTGCGCTCCTCGCGTGGGTGCTTACATCGCTCGGCGCCATCGCCATCGCACTTGTGTTCGCGCGCCTCGCGCGCATGCTGCCCAAAGCCGGCGGACACTACGCTTACTCGCGCGCCGCGTACGGTGACTTCGCCGGGTTCTGGATTGCGTGGGGGTACTGGATCTCGTTGTGGACCGGTGTCGCCGCAGTCGCGGTTGCGTTTGGCAGCTATCTCAAGGTTCTGATTCCATCACTCGAGGGCAACACGCTCGGCTGCGGGTTGGCGTCGATCGCGGGCGTGTGGGTGGTGACTCTCGTGAATGCGCGCGGTGTGCGCGGCGCCAGTCGTCTTCAGATCATCACCGTGCTCATCAAGCTCCTGCCGCTCATCGCCATTGCGACCGTCGGATTGTGGTGGATGCATCCCGAGAACATCGACAGCGCGCGCACGGCGGAAACCCACGGCTTTGGCGCGGTGTCGTCGGCGGCGGCGCTGGTGTTGTGGGCGCTCCTGGGAATCGAAAGCGCAACCATTCCCGCCGACTCGGTACGCGACCCGGAGCGCACCATTCCGCGCGCGACCGTGATCGGCGCCGTCTTGTCGGCGTCGGTCTACATTGCGAGCACGCTGGCCGTGATGGGTGCGGTGCCGGGTGATGTGCTGGCGTCGTCGCAGGCTCCGTTTGCCGATGCTGCGCGGCGCATGTGGGGAGACTGGGCGTACTACGCGGTCGGTGTCGGTGCGCTGGTGTCGTGCTTCGGCGCCTTGAACGGTTGGGTCTTCATCTCGGCTGAATTTCCACGGGCAGCGGCACGTGATGGATTGTTTCCCGCGCGCTTTGGCGACACCAACGGGCGTGGCGTGCCGATATTCGGATTGGCGGTGGCCGTGATTCTGGTGACGCTGCTGCTCGCCCTCAACTATTCGGGCACGCGCAGCCTGGTTTCGATTTTCAACTTCGCCATTCTGCTCTCAACGCTCTCCACCCTGGTTCCCTACGTCTTCTGCTCGCTCGCACCGGTTCTCGTCCGACGAAAACTCGGCATCACGGAACGCCCCTCGCGCAAGGCCGGCATCATTTCGGCCATCGCATTCATCTACTCGTGCTGGGCCATCTACGGCGCCGGCGCGCAGATCGCATTGCTTGGATTGCTGCTGATGATGGCGGGAATTCCGGTCTATGTCTGGCTTCGTAAAGACGCAGCCAAAGCCTAGCGAAAGCGCGCGAGAGAGCGACGCACGATCCAGTCACATAGCTCCGTGTACGACATGCCCGCGGCGGCGCATGCTTTGGGAACGAGTGATGTCGGCGTCATGCCGGGGAGTGTGTTGGCTTCCAGCATGTAGTGACGCCCGGCGGGATCCAGTCGAAAGTCGATGCGTGAATACACAGACAGTCCCAGCGCGGCGAAGGCGCGCTTGGATGACTCCAGCACTGCTTTGGAAACGGCGGGCTCGACGGGCGCCGGCACCAGGTACTCGGTGTTTCCCGACTGGTA
>DATNGX010000407.1:0-2801 GCA_035605755.1 Candidatus Krumholzibacteriia bacterium | reverse complement strand
GTCACCGCTTCCGCAACCACGACGTGAAGCTGCAGGTGGCCAGCGCGGAAAACATTCCGTACCCCGCCAACACCTTCGACCTCGTCGCGGCGTGGGGCGTGTTGCACCATGCGGCCGACGATGCGCGTTGTTACGCGGAAGTGCACCGCGTGCTCAAGCCCGGCGGGAAGATGTTCCTGATGCTTTACCGCCACGGCGGCGCGCGTTACTACTATCAGGACATCTTCCGAAAAGGCATCCTGGGCGGCGGGCTCGTCCGGCACGGCTTCAACGTCCGGGAATTTGTCCGTTCCGTCACCGACAAGTACAGTGCCGACAGTCCGGGCGCGCCCATTTCGCGCTACTACACCGAGCCCGAGTTGCGCGGACTCCTCTCGCACTTTGCGCGCGTCGATCTGCGCATCACGGGAGCGAGGGGCGAGCTCTCCGAAATTCCTCTCAGCCATCTGCCGCTATCCGACTGGCTGCTCAGCGACAATCTGCGCGCAAAGCTCCTCCAGCGTTACGGCGCCTTCTGGGTCGTGGATGCAATCAAGTAGGCGGCCCTAGTTGTCCCGTTCCGTCAGCCACCAAGTCACCACTCTGATGGTCGGCCGCCTGCTTTCGTATGCGGTCATGTTCATCGTTCCGCTCGTCAACGTGCGGACGCTGAGCGTCGAGGAATACGGCTACTATCGCCAGTTCTGGCTCATCCTCGAAACCCTCACGCCGATGCTGATTCTCGGCTTCTCGCGCAGCCTGCTCTATTACCTTCCGCGGCACGATACGCGCGAGGAGCGCGGCGCCTACATCACCCAGACGGTGATGTTCCTGATATTCGGTTCGCTGGTCGCCATGGCGGTCTATTCGCTCATGGGCCAATTCCTGGGCGAAGGGCTGGGCGCGGCGGCGCGCGCGTTCTACTGGCGGCTGTGTTTCTTCACGCTGGGCTGGATCGGCACCGACTACATGGAAGTGATCTTCGTTGCGCAGGAGCGGCCGCTCGCGCAATCGGTCTATCACGCCACGGCGTGGGGCGTGCAGGCGGCGGTGGTGATCGCGGCGTCGTACCTCTCGCACGACGTGAACACGATCATCTGGGCGCTCACCATCTATTCGGCGGCGCGGCTTTTGTTCGCGATCGTCTACACGAACGCGCGTTACAAATTTTCCTTCCACGGCGTCTCGTGGCAGTCGATTCGTGAGCAGGCGCACTTCGCGGTTCCGGTGGGACTGGCGGGGATCGCCCTCATCCTGGTGTCGCAGACAGACAAGTTCATCATCAGCCGTTATATGGGACGCGAAGCGTTCGCCGTCTACAGTGTGGGCGCTTTCCAGGTGCCGCTCGCCAATGTCATCCAGACCTCGATCGGCAACGTGACCTTCCCGCTGATCTCGAAATATCAGAAGGCCGGGAATCTGGCGGCGATGGCCGATCTGTGGCGCCGCGCGACGATCAAAACGGCGACTCTGTTCTTCCCCATGTTTGTCTTCCTGGAGCTGACGGCGCGGCCGTTCATCACCATCCTGTTCACCGAAAAGTACGCCGCGGCCACACCCGTCTTCATGATCTACATGCTGCTCTTTCTGCGCTCCTCGGTGGAGACGGGTGCGATCATCCAGGCGTCCAATCGCACCGTTTTTGTCATGGCGTGCTTCTTCGTGGGATTCGGCATGAACCTCGGCCTCGGAATTCTGCTCTTCAAGAGTTTCGGCCGCCTGGGTGTGCCCATCTCGGCCGTATTCACCATGACCATGATCGGCGTGGTGACGCTTGTCTACTCGGCGCGGCTGGTGAAGGTCTCCGTGTTCAAACTGTTTCCCACCGCCGAGCTCATCAAACGTTTTCTGGCGGCCGCGCTGCCCGGCGCCGTGCTCTGGCTCGCGTACAAGAAATTCCCGGTGACGAATTTCTTGCAGCTCCTCGCCGCCTGTGCGATCTACACCCTGATGTACGCAATCGTGTGTTACGTGACGAAGATCGTCACCTTCGACGACGTGCGCGCCATGTTCGGCCGCTCGCCCGCGCAGCAGCAAACCACCGCTTGATGGATACAAACCCGCTGATTTTCGACATCGGGCTGTTCGATGGCACCGACACCGCGTACTACCTCGAGCTCGGGAGAGTCGTGTCGGTAGAGGCCAATCCCCGCCTGGTCCAGCGCGGCCAGGAGCGTTTTGCTGCGGAAATCAAGTCGGGGCGTTTGACGATTGTGCACGCGGCGATATCGACCGACACGTCCCCCGTCGAACTCACTGTGAGCGCCGACGATCTGGGCGCGAGCTCGATGTTCCACGACCGCGTCGCGGATCGCCAGCCCGCAGGGTCGTTCACGGCACCGGGACTTCCCATTCTCGATTTGATCAAGCAGTACGGCGTGCCGGAGTATCTCAAAGTCGACATCGAAGGGGCCGACAGGTTCTGCATCCTGCCACTGACTCGCGCCGCGCGACCCCGCTATCTCTCGTTCGAAATCGGTCCGGATGTCGAGGAGCTGCTGGCGCACGTTCGGTCCATCGGCTACACCCGCTTCAAGATCATCAACCAGGTGCGCCTGCGCGAGCTCGCGAACGAGGCGAGCCTGGGCGATCGCATCGCGAGTCGCATGACCAAGTTGTTGGGCAAAGAGGAATCACGACAGATGCGTCGCGCGGGCCGTGTTTTCTCCGCCGGTGTGTGTTCCGGACCCGTGCCCTGGAAAACCGACGGTCGCTGGTATGCGGGCGATGAGACCATCGCGCGCTGGCGCCGGCGTCAGGCGCAGAGCGGCTACCTGCCGCATTACGACGTCCATGCCGCGCTCGACTAGCGAAGCCCTGCC
>DATNGX010000406.1:0-3269 GCA_035605755.1 Candidatus Krumholzibacteriia bacterium | reverse complement strand
GCGATCCATTCGTTTCGAATCCATTCGAGGTAGTAGCCGCGACTGTCGAGGAACAGATCGTACGACGGCGCATCTTGGGGAAGGTTATACACGAGCTGGTACGTATCGCCCGGAAGCGTGGTCAACGAGTGCGCGGGATCGAGAAGCAGCGCTCGCGCCGCCGCGTCGCTCTCGCCGTCGCGCAGCACATCGGCCGGTTGCAACCGGACCGGCTCGACCATGTGGCCGGCCACACCGAGCCCCACGTCGTCGACGCGCCAGCCGCCGCGCGTCATTTCGAGCTGCATGCGCCCTGTCCATTCGTGCGGGGCGTCGAAGAGGATCACGTGCCTGTCGACGGCGATCGGACCGAACTCGGTGATGCGCCCCACCTCGCTCCACTGTCCCGGTGCCGATTCGATGCGCACCGTGATGTGCGCGAAGAGGTCGGTCAGCGTGGCGCCCACGTTTCCAATGTCGCCGCGCTCGAACCGGGCAAGCCAGCTGCCCGTCTCGCTGCCCATGTATGCAAATGCCTGGTACAGCACATAAGTCGAGAGCAGGGTCTGCCGGCAGCCGATCACAAGCGCGCGCCGTCCGGGTGACGGATGGCTGAAGGAAAGCTCGAGCGTCTCGGTGTTGGAAAGGTCGGTGGAATCGGCCGGCACGAAACGCTCGACGCCGTCGCAGGCACTGATGCGCGCCAGACAATCCCCGTCCTCGCCCGTTGCCGACACCGGAGCGGCGAGTTCGCTCACCTCGCAGAACCGGCCGTCGTCGGTGTGAAATGTCTTCGCGTGGCGGCGTTGTGGGACCGCGAGGACGTCGACGTGGCGCACCACGTGCGTCTCCAGCGCTTCATTCTTCATCGTGACCGTGAACTTTCCCGGGCGGTAGTCACGATCGGGCAGCGCATCGACGTCGGTCGCCTCCAGGGACGGCGATATGCTGGACGAGAAGCCCTCCGCGAAAGGTCGATCGCTGTCGTCGAGATAGAACGTGGGACAGGAGCCGAAGCACGACTTGGGATTGGTGATGCAGATGATTGCAACCGTCACCGTGATTCCGGTCATGACGGTGAGCGCGGCACCCGAGCCCGACATCCTGAGCTGGTTGGTCTCGAACAGAACCACCGAGTCGATCGGAACCGACTGCGTTCCACTGGCGCGGAGAAGGTTGCGCCACATGTCGAAGTGGGAGCCTTCCCCCGTCACCGCGGAGCGATCATCGCTGACGCTCCAGTTGTTGAGCACAAAAAGATCGCCGTTCCTCATGTGTGCCTTGAGGAACGGCGATGCTTTCTGCTTGTCCTGAATATCGTCAGCGGTCCAGCGCTTGAGATCCTCCGACGGAACGTCCTTGCGTTCGACGCTCTTGACTGTGGAGCCGCAGCCGCACAGTGCCGCGGTCAGCACGAGTGCGACGAGCGCGCGCCCTTTGCACGAAAATCCGGGGACGAAAATGTCCATGCGTCGGCTTTTCCGTACTATCCAGTCAGGGGTCTGTCGTTAACGGTTCGCCACCCTCCTATTTCACGCCGTGCATCAGCTTCTGAATGAGCGGCGCGATCAGAAATAGAAGCACGCCCGGAATCAGGAGCAACCAGAATCCCATGGTGTACCCCGACAGCGCCGACGTCGTGGTCATGCCTTCGTCGCCCTTGCTGACAAGCGCCGCAAAGATGCCGGACAGATTGTTGCCGATACCTGTCGAGAGGAACCATCCACCCATGCCGAAACCGACCAGACGCAGCGGTGCGAGCTTGGTCACCATCGAGAGACCGATGGGTGAGAGACACAGCTCGCCGACCGATTGGATGCAATACACGGTGAACAGCGTCCAGAACGGGATCAGCCCCGCCGGGCTCACCAGCGACGACAGCGCGAACATCAGGAGCAGGAACGCGAGCGCGTTGAACACCAGCCCGAGCCCGAATTTGCGCGGGATGGACGGGTTCATCCGGCCCATCTTGATCCACACCCACGCCACCACCGGCGCCAGCGCAATGATCCCGATCGGGTTCACCGACTGGAACCACGCGTTCGAGAACACGAATCCGCCCGGACCGAAGAGGTCGCGGTCGACGATCTTGTCGGCGAGGAAGGTGAACGAGCTTCCCGCCTGCTCGAAGAACATCCAGAACAGAATGTTGAAGGCAAAGATGATCAGCATCGCGAGCGCGCGGTCGCGCTGCACCGGCCCTTCGCGTTTGCCTTCCAGGAGGATCATCGTGCACAGGACGACGAACAGCGCCGTCAGCACGTACTGGAGTTTCGCGGCACCCACGGAGAGCAGGAAGTAGATCACCGGGACGGCGACCGCGGCACCGACCGCAACGTAGAGGACCTTGATGCGTCCGCCTTCCTGCGCGGGACGTCCGATCCCCTGCAGCTGGCGGCGTCCGAAGTAGAACCACACCATGCTGATCAGCATGCCGATGGCGGCCGCGATGAACACGACCTTGTATGCGGGCATTTCGGTGGTTCCGAACACGTCGTCGGCCAGCCAGCCGGTGATGATGGGCGCGAAGAATGCGCCCATGTTGATGCCCATATAGAAGATGGTGAAGCCCGAGTCGCGGCGCGGATCACCCACCGGGTACAGCTTCCCGACCATGGTCGAGATGTTCGGCTTGAAAAGGCCGTTGCCCGAGATGATGGTGGCAAGACCGAGGCGGAAGATGGTCTCGTTCGGCATCGAGATCATGAACAATCCCGTCGCCATGATGATCGCGCCCAGCAGGATCGATCGCTGATAGCCGAGGATCCGGTCGGCGACGTAGCCGCCGAAGATCGCTGCGGCATAGACGAGCGCGAGGTACGCGCCGTAGATCAGGTTCGCCGGGGCTTCGCCGGACGCGTTGCCGGCGTGGAACTGCGCCACGATGTAGAGCACGAGTGCCCAGCGAATTCCGTAGAACGCAAATCGCTCCCAGAACTCGGACATGAACAGCATCCACAGCGGACGCGGATGCCCGAGCACTTGCTTGAACTCGGGAATCGTCGCGGTCTGCGGCTTATCGGCGGCAACACTCATTCGTGTTCTCCTTCCATGCGAGGCACCTGTGCGTGGGGAGTCAGGGAATGGAGTCTAACCGCCGCATTGACACAGAGTCAAGGCGGGACGGGCGCCACCGGCTAACGCGGGATCGGCATTTTCCCGGCGAGCTGTGAGCGCGACGAGAGCGAGTCGCTTCATGGGGTGGCGGGCGGTTGTGGTGGGGTCATGGGGCACACAAAAACTGTACGCCGATCTGGCGCGACGGTCAACGGACGACAGCACGCGTTAAC
>DATNGX010000405.1:0-14109 GCA_035605755.1 Candidatus Krumholzibacteriia bacterium | reverse complement strand
CGCTCCGCCCGTGCGCGCGAGCACCTTCGTGATCGCTGCCGTCAACGTCGTCTTGCCGTGATCCACGTGACCGATCGTACCCACGTTCACGTGCGGCTTATTGCGATTGAATTTCTCCCTGGCCATTCGATCTATCCTCCTTCACCAACCAGATGTTCGCGCGCGAGCGCGAACTAGCTGGTCACCTTTCCCTGGAATTTATTGATGATCTCTTCCGCGACACTCTTGGGCGCGGCTTCATAATTGGCAAACTGCATGGTGTACACGGCGCGACCCTGAGTGAGCGAGCGCAGCGCCGTTGCATAACCGAACATCTCGGCCAGGGGCACGCGCGCGTTGATGATCTGCGCATCCGCGCGCTGCGTCATGTTGCCGATCTTGCCGCGGCGCGAGCTCAGATCGCCGATGACGTCGCCCATGTATTCCTTCGGGCACACGACTTCGACGTCCATGATCGGCTCGATGAGCTTCGGATTCGATTTGCGCATCGCTTCCTTGAACGCCATCGACGCCGCCATCTGGAACGCAATTTCGCTCGAGTCGACTTCGTGGTACGAGCCGTCGAGCAGCTGGCACTTGACGCCCACCACGGGATACCCGGCCAGCACGCCGGTGGTGACGGCGCCCTTGAGGCCCTTCTCCACCGCGGGAACGTATTCGCGCGGCACGGTGCCACCGATGACCTTGTTCTCGAAGATGAAATCTTCGGAGCCGTCGGTGGGCTCGATGCGAAGGACGACGTGTCCGTACTGGCCGCGGCCGCCCGACTGCTTGATGAACTTGCCTTCCGCTTCGGACGCCTTGCCGAACGCTTCCTTGTAAGCCACCTGGGGCTTGCCGACGTTGGCGACCACTTTGAACTCGCGCAGCATGCGGTCGACGAGAATTTCGAGGTGAAGCTCGCCCATTCCGGAAATGATTGTCTGTCCGGTCTCTTCATCGGTGCGCACCTGGAAGGTCGGATCCTCATCCGAGAGCTTCATGAGCGCTTCGCCGAGCTTCTCCTGGTCGCTGGCCGTCTTGGGCTCGATCGCGACCGAGATCACCGGCTCGGGGAAGTGCATGCGCTCGAGCACGACCGGCTTCTTCATGTCGCACAGCGTATCGCCGGTGCGCGCATCTTTGAGTCCGATGACGGCGCAGATGTCGCCCGCATACTCGGTTTCGATTTCCTCGCGCTTGTCGGCGTGCATCTGCATGAGACGGCCGATGCGCTCTTTCTTGCTCGTCGTCGAGTTCAGCACCGTGGTGCCGGTGTCGATCTTGCCGCTGTAGACGCGGATGTACGTGAGCTTGCCCACGTGCGGGTCGGTCATGATCTTGAACACGAGCGCCGAGAACGGTTCGTTCTCGTCGGCTTTTCTGATTTCGGGTTCGGTGCTGTAAAGGCTGTGTCCGGTGATGGCGGGAATATCGGCGGGCGACGGGAGCAGATGCACGACGGCATCGAGCAGACGCTGTACGCCCTTGTTCTTGAACGCCGCACCACACATGACGGGCACGAACTTGCCTTCCAGCATGGCCTTCTTCATGACGCGACGAAGCGTCTCCTGCGCACCCTCACCCGTGTCGAGGAACTGGGTCAGGAGCTCGTCGTCGAAATCGGAGAGATTCTCCACAAGCTTGGCGCGGTATTCCTTGGCCATGGGCAGCATGTCGGCCGGAATCTCGTGCTCGTCGTACGTCATGCCCTTGGTTTCTTCGTGGTAGAAGAACGCCTTCATGCGCGTGAGATCGACGATGCCGTTGAACAGGTCGCCCGCTCCGATGGGGAGCTGGATGGGCACTGCGTTGGCGCCCAGACGGTCGCGCATCATCTGCACGACGTTGAGGAAATCCGCGCCCATGCGGTCCATCTTGTTGACGAACGCGATGCGCGGCACGCCGTACTTGTCGGCCTGACGCCACACCGTTTCCGACTGCGGCTCGACGCCGCCCACCGCGCAGAAAACGCCGATGGCGCCGTCCAAGACGCGCAGGCTCCGCTCCACCTCGGCCGTGAAGTCCACGTGACCCGGGGTGTCGATGATGTTGATGCGAACGTCCTGACCCTTGCTGTTCTTCCATGAACAGGTGGTCGCCGCCGACGTGATCGTGATGCCACGCTCACGCTCCTGCACCATCCAGTCCATGATAGTGGTGCCGTCGTGGACCTCGCCCAGACGGTGCGTCTTCCCGGTATAGAAGAGGACGCGCTCGGTGAGCGTGGTCTTGCCGGCATCGATGTGGGCCATGATGCCGATGTTGCGTACGCGTTCGATCGGAATTTCTCGTGCCATTTCATCCACCAATTCCCGCGCGCCAACGACACCGGGTCAAAGACCCGTGTACGTGTCAGGGGCGCTCCTGCGGGGAGAAACCTGTTGCTGCACGGATGTGCAGCCGCCGACTTGGTCGAAATTATGAGGCCCGGAATCTCGGAGAACCCGAGTCACCGGGGCTAATGGTTCGCGCGGCTAAGCCGCTTCCAAACCGTCCGTGGGACTACCAGCGGAAGTGTGCGAAAGCCTTGTTGGCCTCCGCCATCTTGTGGGTGTCTTCCTTCTTTTTGACGGACGGGCCTTCAGAGCGCGAGGCCTGCATCAATTCATTCGCCAGACGTTCTGCCATGGTCTTTTCGCTTCGCATACGCGAATAACCCGAGAGCCACCGCATCGCGAGCGCCAGCCGGCGCGACGAGCGTACTTCGACGGGAACCTGATAGTTGGCTCCGCCGACGCGACGCGACGTCACTTCCAGCGACGGCTTCACGTTGTCCAGCGCCTTCTTGAATACTTCAATCCCGCGCTGCCCGGTTTTCTCTTCGATGATATCGAAGCTTTCGTACAGCAATGCCTCCGCGACGGACTTCTTGCCGCGGCGCATGACATAATTCGAAAAACGCGCGACCAGGATGTCGTTGTACTTGGGATCGCCGACGAAATCTTTCTTACGTGAACGTTTTCTACGCGACATCGTGATTCCTTACTTGGCAGCCGCTTTCGGCCGTTTGGCACCGTACTTCGAACGGCTCTTGCGACGGCCATCGACGCCCGAGGTGTCGAGCACGCCACGGATGATGTGGTAGCGCACGCCCGGGAGATCCTTCACGCGGCCGCCGCGAATGAGCACGATCGAGTGTTCCTGGAGGTTGTGACCTTCGCCGGGAATGTAGGCCGTGACTTCAATGCCGTTGGTCAGACGAACGCGGGCCACCTTGCGAAGCGCCGAGTTGGGCTTCTTCGGGGTCTGCGTGTACACACGGGTGCACACACCGCGCTTCTGCGGGCACTGAGCCATCGCCGGGGTCTTCGACCGTTCGGGCTTTTCCAGCCGGCCGCGGCGAATCAACTGATTGATTGTCGGCACAAATCCTCCGTCTCGGCGTAAATAGCCCCGCGGGCTGACAGACCGGTGTGGATAACTCCACGGCGGCGCAGCTTGCCGGGGCACCTAACTCTATGTATTTCTTGTGGTTACCAGAACTTCCGGATCAAGGGAAGTGATGGAGCCGTGAAGCACGCACTTTACTAGGTTCCGAAAAACCTGTCAAGCCCCCACGTGATAACCGGTTACTTCTCCATGCTTTCTTTGCCAATCGCCGACATCGGCTCGTCGAGGTCGTCGATCTCGTCCATCCCCGCCCCGGCTTCCTCGACTCCAACGAACTCGTCGTCGTCATCGGCCGGTGCCAGCTCGATGTGATCGTAGTCCTTGATACCGGTACCGGCCGGGATCAGGTGTCCGATGATCACGTTCTCCTTCAAGCCCAGCAGGCGGTCGCGCTTGCCACGGACGGCGGCGTCGGTCAGAACGCGTGTCGTCTCCTGGAAGCTGGCGGCCGAGAAGAAGCTCTCCGTCGAGAGCGACGCCTTGGTGATACCGAGCAGCATCGGCTTGAACGTGGCCGGCTTGCCGCCCGCCGCGTTGATGCGCTCGTTCTCGTCGCGGAAGACACCCTTGTCGAGCAGGTCGCCCTCGAGGAACATGGTGTCACCCGGATCCTCCACCTGAACCTTCTGCAGCATCTGACGCACGATCACTTCGATGTGCTTGTCGTTGATGCCCACACCCTGGAGTCGATAGACCTCCTGGATGCCGTTCACGAGGTATTCCTGCGCGGCATTCACACCCTTGATGGCGAGAATGTCGTACGGGTTGACCGGTCCCTCGGTGAGGTTGTCGCCGGCCTCGACACGGTCGCCTTCATACACGCGCAGGTGTTTGCCCTGCGGAATGATGTAGGTGCGCTCGTCCTTGTTCTCGTTCTTGATGATGATCTTGCGCATGCCGCGCGTGATCGGCCCGAACTCCACCGTGCCGTCGATTTCCGACACCACCGCGGACTCCTTGGGCTTGCGCACTTCGAAGAGCTCGGCGACGCGCGGCAGACCGCCGGTGATGTCGCTCGTCTTCGCGGTTTCGCGCGCGATCTTGCACAGCGTGTCGCCGGCCTGGATTTCCTGGCCGTCCTTCACGAGCAGCTGGGCGCCGGTCGGAATGATGAAGTGACCGACCACCGCGCCGTTGGCCTCGTTCAGGATGTGAATGTGCGGATGGTTCTTCTTGTCACGGTCCTCGATCACGACCATCTGCATCTTGCCGGTCTTTTCGTCGATCTTCTCCTTGATGGTGACATCGAGGTGGAGATCGCCGAAGCGCACCACGCCTGCCTTGTCGGAGAGAATGACATCCGAGTACGGATCCCATCTGTAGATGACGGCGCCGGGCTGGACCATGTCGCCTTCCGCCACGTTGAGCTCCGCGCCGTACGGCACGCCGAAGCGTGAACGCACGCGGTCGCCCTCGTCGAGGAGAAGGAACTCGCTCTTGCGCGAGATCACGATGTCCTTGCCGCCGCGGCCGCGCACGAAGCGCAGCCCCTTGAACGTGGCCTTGCCGGGATACTTGACTGTCTTCTGCGTCTGCTCCGCGATACGACCGGCAATACCACCGATGTGGAAGGTTCGCAGCGTGAGCTGCGTTCCCGGCTCGCCGATCGACTGCGCCGCGATGACACCCACCGCTTCGCCCTTCTCGACCATGCGGCCGGTGGCGAGGTTGGTGCCGTAGCACAGAGCGCACACGCCGCGCTTGGCTTCGCACGTCAGCACGGAACGGATCTTCACGTGCTCGACGCCGCGATCTTCGATGAGCGCGGAAAGATCCCACGTGAGCATCTCGTTGGCCTCGACGATCACATCGCCCTGCAGAGGATCGAGCACATCGTCCACCGTCACACGGCCGCGGATGCGGTCGGACAGGGACTCGATGATTTCTTCGCCCTCTTTGAGCGCCATGATGTCGATACCCATGATGGTTCCGCAGTCGTGCACGTTAATGATGACGTCCTGCGCCACGTCGACAAGACGGCGCGTGAGGTAACCGGCATCGGCGGTCTTGAGCGCCGTGTCGGCCAGACCCTTGCGCGCACCGTGCGTCGAAATGAAGTACTGCAGCACGGAGAGGCCCTCGAGGAAGTTGGCCACGATCGGCATTTCGATGATTTCGCCGATCTGACCGGTGATCTTCTTCTGCGGCTTCGCCATGAGACCGCGCATACCCGCGAGCTGGCGGACCTGGTCCTTGCTGCCTCGCGATCCGGAGTCGGACATCATGAAGATGGGATTGAAGCCGTCGCGATCCTTGCGCAGGCCTTCCATCATCAGCTCGCCGACTTCGTTGGTGGCACGCGTCCACGCGTCGATGATCTTGTTGTAGCGCTCACCGTCGGTGATGTCGCCCTCTTCGTACTGCTTGATGACGTGCCCCACGTCTTTCGACGCGCGCGCAATGACGGCTTCCTTGCCCGTCGGCACGATCAGGTCGTCCATGCCCACCGTGAGACCGCTCTTGGTCGCGAAGCCGAAGCCCGCGTCCTTGAGATCATCGAGGAAGCGAATCGTCTTCTCGAGACCGAGCTTGTCGAACGCCTCGGCCACCAGACTCGCGAGTCCCTTCTTGTCCATGACGTCGTTCTTGTAGCGCAGCTCTTCCGGAATGATCCGGTTGAAGAGCACGCGACCGACGGTGGTCTCGATGATGCCGCCTTCCCAGCGCAGGCGGATGCGCGCGTGCAGATCGATCTGGGCGGTGTCGTGCGCGAGCACCACTTCGTCCATGGAGAAGAACGCCTTGCCCTCGCCGCGCGCGCCCTTCTTGGCCATGGTGAGGAAGTAGGCTCCGATCACCATATCCTGCGACGCCACCGCGAGCGGCTTGCCGTTCGCGGGCGAGAGAATGTTGTGCGCGGAGAGCATCAGCGTACGCGCTTCGAGCTGCGCTTCGTACGAGAGCGGCACGTGCACGGCCATCTGGTCGCCGTCGAAGTCCGCGTTGAACGCGGCGCAGACGAGCGGGTGCAGACGGATGGCTTTTCCTTCCACCAGCACGGGCTGGAACGCCTGGATGCCGAGACGGTGCAAGGTCGGTGCGCGGTTCAGGAGCACCGGATGGAACTGAATGATCTCTTCCAGGATGTCCCACACTTCGGGGCTTTCCTGTTCGACGAGCTTCTTGGCACTCTTCACCGTCTGCACGTAGTTCTTCTCTTCGAGCTTTCGGATGATGAACGGCTTGAAGAGCTCGAGCGCCATCGACTTGGGCAGCCCGCACTCGTAGATCTTGAGCTCGGGACCGACCACGATCACCGAACGACCCGAGTAGTCCACGCGCTTGCCGAGCAGGTTCTGACGGAACCGGCCCTGCTTGCCCTTGAGCATGTCGGAGAGCGACTTGAGCGGACGGTTGCCCTGTCCACGGACGGCGCGGGAGCGCCGTCCATTATCAAACAGCGCGTCGACGGCTTCCTGCAGCATGCGCTTTTCGTTGCGCAGAATGACTTCGGGCGCCTTGATCTCGATGAGCTTCTTCAACCGGTTGTTGCGGTTGATGACGCGACGATAGAGATCGTTCAAGTCGGAGGTCGCAAAGCGGCCGCCTTCGAGCGGCACCAGCGGGCGCAGCTCGGGCGGAAGCACCGGAATCACATCCATGATCATCCACTCGGGACGATTCTCGGAGTTGCGGAACGCTTCCACCACCTTGAGGCGCTTGAGCTGGTCCTTCTTGCGCTGCGTCGACGTCTCCGTCGCAATCTTGCCGCGCAGGTACTTCGAGAGCTCGTTGAGCTCGATGCGCTTCAAGAGTTCCTTGATGGCTTCGGCGCCCATCTTGGCCACGAAGTCGAAGTTCTGCTCCTGCAGCTCGAGGTAACGATCCTCGGACACCAGCTGCTTTTCCTTCACCGGGGCGTTACCCGGATCGATGACGATGAACGACTCGTAATAGAGCACGCGCTCCAGGTCACGGATCGTCATGTCGAGCAGGTGACCGATGCGGCTCGGCAGTCCCTTGAAGAACCAGATGTGCGACACCGGCACCGCGAGCTCGACATGGCCGAGACGCTCGCGACGCACGTTGGCGCGCGTTACTTCCACACCGCAGCGATCGCAGATCACGCCGCGGTAACGGATGCGCTTGTACTTGCCGCACGAACATTCCCAGTCCTTGACCGGACCGAAGATGCGCTCGCAGAACAGGCCGTCTTTTTCCGGCTTGAACGAGCGGTAGTTGATTGTCTCCGGCTTCGTCACTTCTCCGAAGCTCCACTCGCGGATGCGCTCCGGCGAGGCGAGCATGATTCGGATGGACTTGAAGTCCGTCGGCTTTTTTCTCTCTTTTTCCAGGTTTATGAACACCTGAACTCCTCCTGAGCGAAGCTTCGCTCCGCTAGTTAGGCCTCTCCAGCTCGACGTCGAGTCCCAGGCTCTGAAGTTCTTTCACGAGCACATTGAACGACTCGGGAATTCCCGGCTCGGGCGGATTCTCACCTTTGACGATCGCCTCGTAGATCTTGGCGCGTCCCTGGATGTCGTCCGACTTCACCGTAAGGAGCTCCTGCAGACAGAAGGCTGCTCCGTAGGCTTCGAGCGCCCAAACTTCCATTTCACCAAATCGCTGACCGCCAAACTGGGCCTTGCCGCCGAGGGGCTGCTGCGACACCAGCGAGTACGGTCCGATTGAACGGGCGTGAATCTTGTCGTCGACCAGGTGCGAGAGCTTCATGATGTAGATCGCTCCCACGGTCACTTCCTGCTCGAACGCTTCGCCCGTGCGTCCGTCGTAGAGCACGGTCTTGCCGCCCTTGGCCAGATTCTGTTCGTCGAGCGCACGCTTGATCTCTTCGACCGATGCGCCGTCGAACACCGGGCACGTCACCTTGTAACCGCCGTAGTGCGCGGCCCAACCGAGGTGGGTCTCCAGAATCTGGCCCACGTTCATTCGGCTCGGCACGCCCAGCGGATTCAACACGACTTCAACCGGCGTACCGTCCGGCAGATACGGCATGTCTTCGGTCGGAACGATGCGCGCGACAACACCCTTGTTGCCGTGGCGTCCCGCCATCTTGTCGCCGACCTGAAGCTTGCGCTTACGGAACACGTACACCTTGACCAGTTTCGAAACGCCGGGCGGAAGTTCGTCGCCGCGCGTGACGCGCTCGACTTCCTTCTCGTACTGCACATCGATGCGCTCGATCGCCTTGGCGGCGGTGTCGAGGACGATCTGCACCTGGCGGTCGACCTTGGGGTCCTTCACGATGGCAAGGCCCCATTGCAGATTGTCGAGGTCGAGCTCCTCGAAGAACTTCTCGGTGATCTTGCGGCCGGCCTTGGAAATCACTTCGCCGGTCTCCGCGTGGACGAGCTTCTCGCTCGTCTCGTCGATCATGAGCCGCGAGAGCTTGCCCTTGCGCATGTGCTTGACGCGCTCGACATCCTGGTCGCGCTGCTTCTTGAGCTTGGCGAGGCGGACCTTGTCCTGGTTGCGCGACTTGTCGTCGCGCTCCTTGCGCGAGAAGACTTCGATGCCGACCACGATGCCGTCCATGCCCGGAGGTGCTTTGAGCGATGCGTCGCGCACGTCGCCCGCCTTCTCGCCGAAGATCGCGCGCAGCAGACGCTCTTCCGGTGACAGCTCGGTTTCGCCCTTGGGCGTCACCTTGCCGACCAGAATGTCGCCCGAGCGGACGCGCGCGCCGATGCGCACGACACCGTCCTCGTCGAGATTCTTGAGCGCTTCTTCACCGACGTTCGGGATTTCGCGCGTGATCTCCTCCATGCCCGCTTTGGTGTCGCGGACCTGGCACTCGAACTCCTCGATGTGAAGCGACGTAAACTTGTCTTCCTTGAGGAAGCGTTCGCTGCACACGATGGCGTCTTCGTAGTTGTATCCGAGCCACGGCATGAAGGCGACGATCACGTTCATGCCCAGCGCCAGCTCGCCGTCCTCGGTGGCCGGGCCGTCGGCGAGAACCTGTCCCGCCTTGACCTTTTCACCGACGTGGATGAGCGGCTTCTGGTTGATGCACGTGTCCTGGTTCGACCGCTTGAACTTGAGCAGCGGATATTCATCCATGCCCTCGTAGTCCGAGTAATCGTCCAGGGTTTCCTTCTTGCCACCCGGATCCACCACGATCTGCTCGCCCGAGACCGAGATCACGGTGCCGGCGCGACGCGAAACCACGAGCACGCCGGAATCCTTGGCGGCTTTTCCTTCCATACCGGTGCCGACGAGAGGCGACTCCGCCTTCAACAACGGCACCGCCTGGCGCTGCATGTTGCAGCCCATGAGTGCGCGGTTGGCGTCGTCGTGCTCGAGGAACGGAATCAACGATGCGGCCGCGCTCACCAGCTGTCGCGGTGAGACGTCCATGTACTGGAGCTGCTTCGGCGTCACGACGGGGAAGTCGCTTCGCGAACGCGCCAGCACGCTGTCGGCCAGGAAGTGTCCCTTGTCATCCACCTGCGCGTTGGCCTGCGCGATGATGCAGTCCGCCTCTTCGTCCGCGGAGAGGAACGCAATCTCGTCCGTCACGCGGCCGTGGTCGACCTTGCGGTACGGCGTCTCGAGGAAGCCGTACTGGTTGATGCGCGCAAACGTCGCCAGGCTGCTGATCAGTCCGATGTTCGGACCTTCCGGCGTTTCGATCGGGCACATGCGTCCGTAGTGCGTGAAGTGCACGTCGCGCACTTCGAAGCCGGCACGCTCGCGCGTCAGACCGCCCGGACCGAGCGCCGACAGGCGGCGCTTGTGCGTGAGCTCGGCCAGCGGGTTGGTCTGGTCCATGAACTGCGAGAGCTGGCTCGATCCAAAGAACGACTGGATCACCGCGGACACGGTGCGCGCGTTGATCAGATCGTACGGCGTGATCTGGTCGCTCTCCTGCTGGAGCGTCATGCGCTCCTTCACGATGCGCGCCATGCGCGCAAGGCCGATGGAGAACTGGTTGGCCAGGAGCTCGCCGACCGAGCGGATGCGACGGTTTCCGAGGTGATCGATATCATCCGGCTCCGCGTCCGCCGCCTTCATATCCAGGAGACACGCGATCACGGCCACGAAGTCGGCCTGATCGAGTGTCGTCACTTCCTGCGGCACGTTGAGCTTCAAGCGGCGGTTGATCTTGTAACGACCGACCGGCGCCAGGTCGTAGCGCTTCGGCGTGAAGAACATGCGCTGCAAGAGCGAGCGCGCGGTCTCGAGATTCGGGGGATCACCGGGACGAATCAGGTTGTAGATCTTCTTGAGCGCCGACTCCTGGTCCGCGCTCGAGTCCTTCCGGATCGTCTTCAGGATGACGTCGTCTTCCGGACCTTCGTTCTCCGCGTACTTGATGCAGTGGACGTTGGTGACCTTGGCCTCGCGCAGCTTGTCCAGAATCTTCTCGTCGATGAGCTGACCGGCCTCGAGCATGACTTCGCCCGAGCCCTTGTCGGTGATGTCCTGGATGGAAACGCGTCCGACCAGCTCTTCTTCCTTCTTCTTCTGGCCGAGCTTCACGATCTCTTCCTGGTGGAAGAGACGGAGGATGGCCTGATTGGTGTCGAAGCCCATCGCCTTGAGGAGCACGCTGACGGGAATCTTCCGGCGGCGATCGATGTTCACGAACATCACATCGTTGATGTCGACGGTGAACTCGACCCATGAACCGCGATACGGAATGATGCGCGCGTTGAACAGGCGCTTGCCGTTGGGATGGATCTCATCGCCGAAGAAGACACCGGGGGAACGATGGAGCTGCGAAACGATCACGCGCTCCGCTCCATTGATAATGAAGGTGCCCTTCTTGGTCAGGATCGGGATTTCCCCGAGGAACACCTCGCTCTGGATGATGTCCTTGAGGCGCTTCTCGCCGGTCTCCTCGTCTTCCTCATTTATAACGAGGCGCAGACGGGCCTTGAGCGGCGCGGCATAGGTCAGGTCGCGCTCCTTGCACTCCTCTTCGGAGTACTTGGGCTCGCTGATGATGTAGCCGTGATACTCGAGCTTGTACTTCCCCTTCGGCGATTCGATGGGAAATACGGACATGAAAACGGACTCGAGTCCCTGATCCGCGCGTTTGTCGATCGGGATCTCGCGCTGCAGGAACTCCGCGTAGCTTTCGAGCTGGATCGCGAGGAGGTTCGGGATTTCCATGACCTCCGGGATCTTCGCGAAATTGATGCGGTTGTACTCGTCCCGGGGGTACTCGCTGATGGGTCTGTCGGGCTTCTTGATCATCGTGTCCTCAACGTAACGGGGTCAGTGGGCAGTTCTGGCGTCCCTGAGTTCGCGCGGCATCGCGAGAAAGTCAAAGATAAAGACGCCAACGGGCGCAGGGCAAATTGCCGCTGCGCCTAACGACTCTTTCGCGCGGGGAGGCTCGATGATGACGCCGGCGCGAACGCCGGCGTCCATCGAAGCACCGCGCGTGTTACTTGATTTCGACAGTCGCGCCGACTTCGGAGAGCTTCTTTTTGACTTCTTCCGCTTCGGCCTTGTTGATGCCCTCTTTGACGGGCTTGGGAGCACCTTCGACGAGGTCTTTGGCTTCCTTCAGACCGAGACCGGTGAGCTCGCGCACGACCTTGATGACCTTGATCTTCTCGGCACCGGCGCCGGCCAGGATGACGTCGAATTCCGTCTTCTCCTCGGCCGGAGCTGCAGCCGCCGCACCCGGCATGGCGGCGAACGCCATCGGGGCCGCGGCGGTGACGCCGAACTTGTCCTCGAGCGCCTTAACGAGCTCGGACATTTCAATCAACGTGAGACGCTCGATGGCCTCCATCGCGGTCTGCGCATTGGAACTGGACAACTTGACTGCTTCCGACATGATCTAACTCCTTCGAACGAGATGAAACGGACCGAACAACGAGGCTGCGCCTCACACTTGAGTTCGCGCGGCATCGCCGCGCGAGAAATACAATTACGACTGCTTCTCTGAAATCTGCTTGAGCACACTCGCCAGATTGCGCGCCGGTCCCTGCATGACTGACAGGAGGTTGCGCGCCGGGCTCTGCATGCTGCCCATGAGCTGTGACAAGAGCTCACCCTTGCTGGGAATGTTCGACAACGCGAGGACGCCTTTGGCGTCGATCACGGTGCCGTCGACAAAACCGGCCTTCAGTTTGGGGAGCTCGTGCTCCTTGGCAAACTTGGCCAGCACCTTGGCCGCGCCATTCTCGGATTCGCGGCTGATCGCGATGGCGGTGGGACCTTCGAAATACTTGGCGAGGTCCTTGGCCGCGGTCTTTTCCAGACCGCGCTTCGCGAGCGTGTTCTTGACGACCTTGAGGTCCACACCCTCGGCGCGACAACGACGGCGCAGCTCGGTGACTTTCGCCACATTGAGCCCCGTGATGTCTGACAGGACGATGGACCGCGCGCTGTTGACCGCCGCTTCGACGGCTTCTACCTGCGCGACTTTTTCCGGACGGGCCATGATTAGATTCCTCCGCTTACAGCAGTGAGTTGACGATGGTCTGGCTGTCCAGCTTCACGGACGGACCCATCGTCGACGAAATCGACAAGCTCTTGATGTAGCGACCTTTGCTGGCCGACGGCTTGGCGCGCATGATCTCGTGAATGAGAACCTTGAGGTTCTCGAGCAGTTTTTCCTGCGCGAACGAACCCTTGCCGATCGGAATGTGCAGATTCGCCTGCTTGTCGACGCGGTATTCCACCTTGCCGGCCTTCACATCGCGAACCGCCTTGGCGACATCGAACGTCACCGTGCCGCTCTTCGGGTTCGGCATGAGACCACGGGGACCGAGCGTGCGACCGAGCTTGCCCACATCAGCCATGAGATCGGGAGTGGAGATGATGACGTCGACATCGGTCCAGCCCGCCTGGATCTTCGGGATGTACTCGTCGGCACCGACGAAATCAGCGCCGGCCTCGACGGCCTCGCGCTCTTTCTCGCCGCGCGCCAGCACGAGCACGCGCACGGTGCGGCCGGTGCCGTGCGGAAGCACGACGGTGCCGCGCACCTGCTGGTCCGCCTGACGCGGATCCACGCCGAGATTGGCCGAGAGCTCGATGGTCTCGTCGAACTTCGCGGTCGCCGTTTCCTTGACGATCTTCACCGCTGTGTCCATGTCGTAGAGCTTCGCGTGCTCCACTTTCTTCGATGCGTTTTCGTAACGTTTGCCGCGGTTCATGTCAGCCCTCCACCAGGATGCCCATGCTGCGGGCGGTTCCGGCGATCATCAGCGCGGCGGCGTCGATGTCGACTGCGTTCAAGTCCTGCATTTTCTGCTCGGCGATCTTGCGCACCTGCGCCATGGTGACCTTGCCCACCTTGTTGCGGTTGGGCTCGCCCGAGCCCTTCGCGAGACCGGCTGCCATCTTGAGCAGCACCGACGCCGGCGGCGTCTTGGTCACGAAGTCGAAGGAACGATCCGAGTACACGGTGAGCAGCACCGGCGTCACGACGCCCGTTGCCTGCTGCGTGCGCGCGTTGAACTGCTTGCAGAAGTCCATGATGTTGACGCCGTGCTGTCCGAGCGCGGGGCCAACCGGGGGAGCCGGCGTCGCCTGCCCACCGGGGATCTGCAACTTCACGGTGGTGACGACTTTCTTGCCCTTGCCGCCCTTGGCGGGCGCGCCGCCTTTGGCGGGAGCGGGCTTCGCGGGTGCTGCCATGTGTCAACTTCTCCTTGTAGGTTCATGCGCACGCTCAAACGGCGTGCTCCCTACGTCTGAGCCTTCAGATGACGCCGCGCGGAGGCTTGCCGAGGCGCGGCACGTACCAACTAAATACTCTCTACCTGCAGAAAATCGAGCTCGACCGGAGTCTCACGCCCGAAGATG
>DATNGX010000404.1:0-2044 GCA_035605755.1 Candidatus Krumholzibacteriia bacterium | reverse complement strand
CGACTCCCACACCGGCATCTATCTCATGCGCTTCCTTCGCGGCATGAAGCGGAGGGCGTCGTGAAGCTGTGCGTGACCGGCGGGGCCGGCTACGTCGGATCGGTGGTGGCCGAGCTCCTCGTGGCGCGCGGCCACGACGTCGTCGTGCTCGACAATCTTTCTACCGGACATCGCGCGGCGGTGCCGCAAGGCTGCCGGCTCGTGGTCGGTGACATTCGCGACGACGCAGCGCTCGCGCAGGCGCTCGATGGCGGTGTGGAGGCGGTGCTCCACTTTGCCGCGCTCAGTGTGGTCGCAGACTCGATGCGCCGGCCGCTGGACTATTTCGACAACAACGTGAGCGGCACCACGCGGCTGGTGCGCGCCCTCGAGAGCCGACACATCCAGAAGCTCGTGTTCTCCTCCACGGCGGCCGTTTACGGCACACCGGCAACGCTTCCCATCGAAGAAGACGCGGCGTGCCGGCCGGAGAATCCATATGGATGGACCAAGCTCACGGTGGAATGGATGCTGGCCGCGGCGCGCGTGCAGTGGGGCCTGTCGTATGTGGCGCTGCGTTATTTCAACGCTGCCGGCGCAACCGCGGTATGCGGCGAGGACCACCGTCCCGAATCGCATCTGATTCCCATCATTCTGGAGACCGCGCTCGGGCGCCGTGCGTCGGTGACAGTCTTCGGCGACGACTATCCCACGCGCGATGGCACCTGCGTGCGCGATTACGTGCACGTGGCCGATCTCGCGCTCGCGCACGTGCTTGCGCTGGATGCGATGGAGCGCGGCTTCAGCGGTGCGCTCAATCTGGGAAGCGAACATGGGTTCAGCGTACGTGAAGTGATCGACGCCACGCGGAGAATCACCGGCCGGAAGTTGGTCGAGGAAACCGGTGCGCGCCGTGCCGGTGACCCTCCTTCGCTGGTGGCATCATCCCAACGTGCCCGCGAAGTCTTGAAGTGGTCGCCGGAAAAAAGCAGTCTCGACGACATTATTGCGTCGGCGCTTGCGTGGCACGAGCGCCATCCCGCCGGTTACAGCGCCTGATCCCGGGGCCTCACCCCGCGCGCAAGTCCAGAATCCACGTAGTTTTACGGATGCAGGTCAGCTTGACATGGGGGCGTCCGCACACTAGGATAAAAATGGTTCGATCGCCAACACGTGCAAGGCGAGGCGACCGCGTTTGTTTTTGTAAATCTCGCGCGGGTTCCACCCGCGCGTCTCAGGCTTGCCGCAGATGGCTTTCCCGGTCGCAGCATTCCTCGCGTCTTCTCCCGCCTGAGTCATGCGAGACCGCGGCAAATGGTTTCGCAACAGGATGGTTCGCGCAATACATGTCCCGCACTCCACTGGTCAACCGTGAGATCGGCTGGCTTTCGTTCAACGAGCGTGTGCTCCAGGAAGCCGCCGACCCGGAAGTGCCTCTGATCGAACGGCTCAAGTTCGTCGGCATCTGTTCGTCCAATCTGGAAGAATTCTTCCGTGTCCGCGTGGCCACGCTGCAGCGCATGGTCGACGCCGGCATCTCGTCGCACAAGATGGTGTACGGCGAGCCCAAGAAAGTCCTGCACTCCATCCACGAGATCGTGCTCGCGCAAAGGGAGCGTTTCGAAATCGTGTTTGCCCAGGCGCGCGCCGCGCTGGAGCAGGAGGGCATCAGCATCGTCGACGAGAAGAAACTCGTCGGGGATCATCGCGCCTTCGTGCAGAGGTACTTCGATGAGGTCGTCCGGCCCAGCCTGGCGCCGGTCATTCTCGACAGCGTTCCCCAGTTCCCGTACCTGCGCAACGGCGTGCTCTATCTGGCCGTGCGCCTGACCGGCAAGAAGGTCTCCGACCAGGTGCGCCACGCGCTTGTCGAAGTTCCTTCCGGCGATATCCCACGTTTCCTGGTTCTGCCCCCGGTGGGCGAGCGCCGCTACGTGATCATGCTCGACGATGTGATCCGGTTCGGCCTGAAGGAAGTGTTCTCCATCTTCGAGCTGGAGAAAGAGGAGGCGTACACAATCAAGCTCACGCGCGACGCCGAGATCGAGATCGACGACGACGTCAC
>DATNGX010000403.1:0-4525 GCA_035605755.1 Candidatus Krumholzibacteriia bacterium | reverse complement strand
AGAAGACGATCGATACAGACTCACCCATCCCTGCAACAATAACTCACCGACGGGCCGCCGGGCCTCCCGGATTCTCTCGCCTCCTTTCCGGGCCGTGATATATGCTTTCGCGCTGTGCATTCGCGGACTTCCGTACGAATTCTGAGCGTCGTGGTCACCACCGTGGTGGCACTGCTGGCGGCCGAGCTCGTGCTTCGCGTGGCCTGGCACAACCCCTTCCGCCACGAATCTCCCGACCGCGTGGTCGCGCTGCGCATGCAGCACGCGAACACCAACCACAGTTACAAACAGGGACTGCCCGGGCAGGACGAGTCGAAAATCCGGTTCCGGACCGACGATCGTTCCTACATCCTTCCGTCGGAACGTCATCCCGATGCAATCGCCACGGTGGTTTTTCTCGGCGGCTCGACCACCGAATGCGTGGCCGTGCACGAGGACAAACGCTTCCCGGCGCTGGCATCGTCGATATGGAAAGAGAAGGGCCTCAAGGTCGACACGCTCAACGGCGCTCATGCGGGCAACAACGTGCACGACGCGGTCAACGTGCTCTTCAATCATGTCATTGCCGACAGGCCCGACGTCGCCGTGTTGATGGAAGCAACCAATGATGTGGGAACTCTGCGCATGGCGAAGAGCTACGCACCCAGCATGGGACGCACGGCATCGATCCGGCTCGCGGCCAGATGGGTGATGCAGATTCTGTCGTCACACAGCGACCTGGCCGGACTGGCGAGACAGAGCGCGGGGATGCGTCATCGCCCGAGAGAACACGACGCCGCCACAGACTGGCGCCAGGGCCAGGCGCCCGCGGACTCCGGGATCGTGGGCCTGTATCGCGCGCACTTGAAGATCTTCGTCCACATGTGCCGTGATTTCGGCATCGAGCCCGTCCTCATGACACAGCCCTATTCCCGTCATCGCAACGCCATGACGCCGGTCTGGCTCGAGTCGACCGCGCAGGATCAGTTCAACGACATCATTCGCGATGTCGGCCGGAGCGAGAACGTGCTCGTCATCGACCTCGTGACTCACCTCAAGAGCGACGTCCCCGAGTGGGACACGCCCAACCATATTTTCTACGACGCCATTCACGTCACCGACGCCGGGTCCGAGGTGTACGCCGCGTACATCGCCGCACAGC
Organism: Candidatus Krumholzibacteriia bacterium; assembly: GCA_035605755.1. Classification (GTDB taxonomy): domain Bacteria; phylum Krumholzibacteriota; class Krumholzibacteriia; order WVZY01; family JAKEHA01; genus JAKEHA01. The sequence goes on along the minus strand of DATNGX010000403.1, from coordinate 3,384 downwards.
TGCAACCGCTCATCGAGAAACTCGCCACCCGGCGCTAAAGCCGGCGCTACATCTCCTCGAGCGGACGCACTTCGCACACACCCTCGAACTCCGGCCAGTGCACGCGATGCAGCTCCATGAAGTCACGCGCGGCTTCGAGCGCTTCTTCGCGTGACGCGAGATCGAACAGCGCGTAGCCGCCCACGACTTCCTTGGCTTCGGTGAACGGGCCGTCGGTGATGGTCAACTTTCCGCCCCGGTTGCGGACCTGAAATCCGTCCGCGGTGCCCTTCAGGCCGGCCGTGTCCTTGAGCTTGCCGCTCTTGAACCCTTCCTCGACGAGCTTGCCCATGGCCTCCATCAGGCCCTGCGGAATTTGATCGGGCCGGTATTTCTCTTCGTGCTTGATCATCATGAGGAATCGCATGGTGTCGCCTCCTGTATTACAGCGTGTTCATGGTTTTGATGTTACGCAAGCCGGGGCGCGCCCGGCGCCCTGCTCTCAACATGACGACGGACGACCAGAGCGGAAATCGACAGCGAGTCCGGAAAAATCTCGAGGCTAGGGCCGGGCTTTTTTCTGCTCTTCCGCAATCAGCGCGTCGAGCGCCGCGCGGTCGTAGAGGCGGCCGTTGAGCACCACGGCATTCACCTTGCGTACGTTCTGGATATCGTCCAGCGGGTTGTCGTCGAGAAGCACCAGATCCGCGCGCTTGCCTTTCTCCACCGTTCCCAGCGAGTCGGTTGCATTCATGAACACGGCGGGGCTCAGCGTGGCGGCACGCAGCGCTTCGGCCGGCGAGAGGCCGGCTTCATTGAGGAGCCCCAGTTCGTCGTGCAGACTGAAGCCGGGGAAGGTGAAGGGATTGAGCATGTCGGTGCCGGCGAGGATGGGAACGCCGGCCTGGTTCATGGCACCGACGATCTGCATGCTGAGCTTGAAACTCTTGCGGCCGTTCGCCCAGTCCTCGGGAGTGCGCGCGCGGAACCGAAAGTCCTTCTTCCAATCCCAGCCGTCGGCGATCTGCGCCGGCATGTACTTGACGCGCGGATCCGCTGCGAACACCGAATCGTTCATCGACGACATGCTGCGCAGCACGGTGAAGGTGGGCACCATCCAGGTGTGGTTGCGCTTGAGCGTCGCGAACAGGTCGGCCGCACGTTTGGGATCCTGGGTGGACATGATGCGCGATGCCTGCCCGGACCACGTCTTGAACAGCTTGCCCGCCGTGGTGTCGGCGGCCGCGGCGGCGCGCTCGGCGTGCAACTTCTCCGCTTCGCTCGAACAGTCCATGGCCACGCCGGTCAGGTGTTCAATCGAACGCTGTCCGTGATCGGATGCCTCCGCCACGGTCACGGCGTCGGGCACATGGCCCGCGCAATACGTGCCGACTTTCTTCGCTTCGTCGAGGGCCGCGAAGTACGCGTCGCGCGGGAGCTTGGTGTAGACCTTGATGAAGTCGGCACCGGCGGCGTGCAACCGGTCCACCGCCGCTCTGGCTTCTTCCGCATTGCCCGCCACGGCCGATCCCGGCCATACCGGCCGCGGACCGTCGAGAATGTGTCCGGCGCCGATCATGCGCGGCCACGGCTCGCCGCTGTAGTACTTCTGCTTCCACGCCGCGATCGCAAACGGCGCGCCGTACATGTCGCGTACCCCGGTGACGCCATTGGCGACGAACAGCGGCGCAAAGAGCCCGTCGAGACCCGGCCATGCCGCGTGCACGTGCATGTCCCACAGTCCCGGGATCAGAAACTTGCCGGTGCCGTCGACTGCCTTCGTGCCGGCCGGCATTTTCACGGACATGCCGGTTGCGACCGTCGTGATGCGTCCGTTCTCAACCACCACGGTCTGATCCGCGATGGGTTTTCCCGCCCGCACATCGATCACGGTCACGTGCTGAATAACGATGGCGGGCGGCTTGTTCTGGGCATGCGCGGCCACCGCCGCAAAACACGCAGCAAGCGCGAGCAGGAATGTACGCATGAATGCCTTCTTCACGGATAGAGACGCTTGCCCTCGGCAACCGAATCCTTCACCAACTGCTCGAGCACCTTCACATCGACATCTTCGAGCTTCTTGACGTAGAGGCAGCTCTTGCCGTGCGTGTGCTTGCCGAGCCTGGCCATCCGCTTCTTGTCCGCGAGAATATCCGGCATGAGATAGATGACGATGGCATCTTTGCGCGACGCAAAGCCGGCGATGCACATGTCTCCCTCATGCCCGCTGTCGTACTTGTAGTGATACTTGCCGAAACCGATGATGCTGGGTCCCCACATGACCGGTTTTTCCCTGGTCACCCGGGTCATCATCTTCACCACGGCTTCGCAATCCTGGCGACGCGCGTCATTTTCGATGGACGCGAGGTAGCCGGCCACGCTGACTTTGGTTGGCTTGGTCTTGAGCTCAGCCATGCTTCCGTCCCTCTCGGATGGCAGTACAATGCGCGGCTAGATAGTACCAGAAGCTGGAGCGCTCTGGCTCGCCCGAAGCGCGCGCTCGATGGCGGCATCGATTCCCATCGGCTGTATGTCGAATGCAGACATGGCCGCGGGATCTTCCACAACGGAGGGATGAATGATGCTTTCGATGAGCTTGCGTCCGATCCGTGCGTAAAGCGGCGTCACGAGGCCGAGCCAGAGGCTCGAGAGCCACGGGGTCAGCACGGGCACCGGCAGCATGCGGGGGTGCAGACCGCGCTGGCGCGCATAGGCACGCATGATATCCGCGTAGCTCACCCGGTCTGCGCCACCGATTTCGTAGATGCGGTAGTGCGAAACGGGCAGACGCAGCGCCGCCATCATATAGTCGAGCACGTCGTCGATGGCAATCGGTTGCGCCATCACGCTGACCCAGCGTGGCGTAATCATGACCGGCAGCCGCTCGACGAGAGAACGGATCATTTCGAAGGAGAGACTTCCCGAACCGATGACGATGGAGGCCCGAAACTCGAGCACCGGTACGCCCGACGCGCGCAGGACTTCGCCCACCTCATGCCGGCTGCGAAGGTGCGGGGAAAGCTCATCCCCTTCGCTCGCCAGCCCGCCCAGATAGATGATCCCTTTGACGCCGGAGGCCTGTGCGGCCGCCGCGAAATTCTGCGCGCCGCTCCGGTCCGCCGCTTCGAATGCGTCCGAACCCATCGAGTGCACGAGGTAGAAGGCGATGCGTACGCCTTCCATGGCAGCGTCGAGACTGGCGCGATCGAGCACATCTCCGGCCACTACTTCAACGGCGGGGCTTTTCCGGTCACGCAACCGTTCGACGTTCCGCGCGAGACACCGAACAGGGTAGCCGCCGGCTTCCAGGCGCCGCAAGAGCCGCCCCCCGACATAGCCGGTGGCGCCCGTCAGCAAAATCTCTGTTGTCTGGTTCCCGGCCACCGATTGCGAGGCGTTATTTTT
>DATNGX010000402.1:0-13077 GCA_035605755.1 Candidatus Krumholzibacteriia bacterium | reverse complement strand
ACGGTTGCGTGTCTTAACATGCAATCAGGAGGTTGCATATGACCACAATCGCACAGGATCGTATCGAGAGACAGATCGCATTGAGCGCCCCGCGCAAACGCGTGTGGCAGGCACTGACAAACGCGGCCGAGTTCGGCGAGTGGTTCCGCATCGGGCTGGAGGGTTCGTTCCAGACCGGCAAGAGCATCCGCGGAAACATGAAGTACCCGGGATGGGAACACGTCGTCGTCGAGTTCACGGTGGAGAAGATCGAACCCGAGACACTCTTCTCATATCGCTGGCATCCGTACGCCATCGACCCCGACACCGACTATTCGCACGAGCCCACCACGCTGGTGGAATTCCATCTGAAGGATGACCAGGGCGGAACCTTGCTCACGGTGATCGAGTCGGGCTTCGGCAAGCTGCCGGCGTCGCGCCGCGACGAGGCGTTTCGCATGAACGAGAACGGCTGGAAGGGACAGCTCGGGAACCTGCAGAAATATGTCGAAGGGTAACCCCGCATCCTCGCGCCGGCGTGGGGGACCGATGGTGCGCACCACCCGCCATGCGCCGCTCCACGCGCGTCATGCCGCTCCGCTCTTTGCGGCGCTCGGCGACGAGACGCGTCTCGGGCTGGTGGCGCGGCTGTCGTCGGGCGGGCCCGGTTCGATCACCCGCCTCGCGGCCGGCTCCGACGTGTCGCGCCAGGCCATCACCAAGCACCTGGAAGTGCTCTCGGCGGCCGGGCTGGTGCGCAGCCGCCGGCGCGGCCGCGAGCGCATCTGGGAGCTGGAGCCCGCGCGTCTCGACGACGTGCACGATTATCTCGAGCTCATTTCAAAGCAGTGGGACGACGCGCTGGGCCGCTTGAAGAACTTTCTCGAGCGCCAGCCCTGAAGGAGGAAGAAACATGTGTCCGATGTGCATGATGCGAGCTGCACTGCTCGCGGTGGCAGCGGTTTCAACCGGTGGAATGGCGACGTATCTGGTCGCCAAGGTATCCGCGCGAGAGCGCGGAAAGTGCGAAAAGTGTCACGACAAGAAGGAGCATTCCTGATATGGCAACGAAAATAGCAGCCACGAAGCCAAAAGTCGTATCTCACGACAAATGGCTTACGGCACGACGTGCGTTTCTCAAGAAGGAAAAGGAATTCACCCGCCTGCGCGACCGGCTCTCCGAAGCACGCCGTGCACTCCCGTGGGAGAAGGTGACGAAGCAATACGTGTTCGATACCGCAGGCGGCAGGCGCACGCTCGCCGACCTGTTCGAGGGGCGGAGCCAGCTCGTGGTCTATCACGCCATGTTCAATCCCAAAGCGGCCGGTCCCAAAACCTCGTGGACGAAAGACGCGGCCTGCATGGGATGTTCATTCTGGGCCGACAACTTCAACGGCGTCATTGCGCACCTCAATGCGCGCGACGTCACCATGCTGGCCGTGTCGCGCGCGAGCGTGGCGAAGATCGCGGCCTTCCAGAAGCGGATGGGGTGGACGTTCCAGTGGGTGTCCTCCGGCGACGGGCCGTTCAACTTCGACTACGGCGTGTCCTTCACCGAGGCGGAAGTAAGAAAGAAGAAGGCCTTCTACAACTTCAGCGTGCAGGACCCCCTGATGTCCGAGCGTGAGGGCGTGAGCGTATTCTATCGTGACGGGGCCGGGAGCATCTTCCATACCTACTCGGCCTACGCGCGCGGCATCGACCTTCTCAACACCGCCTACAACTACCTCGACATCGTTCCCAGGGGGCGTGACGAAGACAAAGACGGGCAGTCGTGGGTCAGGCTGCACGACGAGTACGACGCGGCGGCCTGCGCCGACTGCGACTGCGAGAAGTAAGAAATTTCGTGTGTGCCGCCGCACAGACGGCAGCCGCACCGATGCTTCATCCTTCGCCTTCCGTCAGTCGAAAGAAGGAGAACATCACATGACATTCGATGAAAAAATGGTCGGCGACGTGCTCGTGCTCACGCCGCGCAAGAACCTGGTGGGTGGTGACGAGAGCACCGCATTGTTGAAAGCGATCGAGAATGTGGCCAAGACAGGCGTCGCTCGCGTCGTCTTGGACATGGGAGAGATCAACTGGGTGAGCAGTCTGGGGCTGGGCATGATGAGGAAGGGAAGCATCACCTGCGATCGTTCGGGCGGCTGGCTCCGGCTGGCGCGGATCGGAAAGATCATCGAGGGCTCGTTGCTCGTGACGGGTCTGATGATCTACTTCGAGACCTTCGAGACTGTCGAAGCGGCCGTTACCGCGCCGGAATTGGAGAAGCGCTGGTCGTCGAAAGGGCGGCCGGATCAGCCCGCCAAGGGACGCGAGGCGTAACCTAGACGCGCAGTTTGCGCTGGATCGCCCGCGCGAAACGCGCCGGCGCTTCCGCGTGCCGCGCGAGGAACATGAGCGGCTCGAAGATCTCGAGCTCCATCAGCATGAATGTGCCGTTCACATTCACGCCGTCAACCCGCGCGTATGTCGGAAGCGAGGGAGCCACGTCGATGCATGCGCGTGCGCCCTGGATCCATTCCGGGCGTGCCTCCACGGTTTCGCTGGTTCCGCCAAAGTTGAACTGCACGCGATAGTCGCCCGCTTTGGGGCGTTTGCACACCGCGTGGCTGAACTCGCCGTCGAAAAAGAGAAGCGACAGCTCTCCCTCGGTCTGGATCTCCGGCAGGAACGGCTGAATCAGGACGCCGCGATCCTGGAGCGTGTGTGCGATCTCGGCGGCATGTCTGTGCGCATCGGCAAGACGAAAGCGGTGGGTTCGATACGCCGAGCCCGAAATCGTCGGCTTGGCCACCACTTCATCCCAGCCCCGTGCGCGCGCCAGCGCTGCAACGTCCGGATTGTGCGTGCCCCGCTCAATAACAATGGACGGGATGACCGAGACGCCGGCCGCTTCCAGATCCTGCAGGTAGCGCTTGTCGAAATTCCAATCCAGAACGTCGCCCGAGTTCATCATGAGCACGCCGCTCGTGATGCGCGCGTCGAGCCATGCGCGAAATTCTTCCAGTCGCTCGAAGTAATCCCACGGCGTGCGAATCACCAGCGCGTCGAACGACAGCCAGTCGATCGTGGGGTCGCTCCACACCGCGGGCCGCGACTCGATGCCGATGGCATCGAGCGCCCTCACCAGCAAATGATCGTCTTCGTAGAGATGGGGCCACTCGTCGCTGGTAACCAAGGCGACAAGCGGTGGGCGGTTTGATGAGTCGTGCATCGCGCTACTATAACCGCATGCGCATGGCGGCGCTACTTCAACAACACCAGCACGGTGCGGCCAGGAAAACGAGAGCGGCAAATCCGTTGAGAAGGAATCACGAGGCATCGCCCGCCCTCGTTCTTGGCATCAATCTGGCTCCAATTGCAGTGCAATCTTTGCCGTCATTATCAGTTGGAGGGCCCCCATGCGGTATGTACTTTACGCATTCCTTGCTCTGTTCATGGTCACCAGTGCTCTGGCGCAGGAAGCCGGACGTGACAGCGTTGCAACGGCTCACGAAGACAGCCTGGCGGCGGCACAGTTCGAAGCCGAGCTGGGCTATCGCACCGGTGATATCGAGCTTCCTCACGGCATGGCAACCATCCACGTTCCCGAAGGTTTCCGCTACATCGACCAGAAGGGGGCGCAGCTCCTTCTCACCGAGTCCTGGGGAAATCCCAAAGAAGCGTCCGACGATGTCATCGGAATGTTGATCCCGCCCGTGAGTCCGCTCGACCAGGACGGATGGGGAATCGTCATCACGTTCGACGAGAGTGGATACGTCGACGACAAGGATGCGTCAAAAATCGACTATGACAAGATGCTCAAGGAAATGCAGAAGAACGCGGATGCATACAACAAGGAGCGCGAGAAACAGGGCTTCGATCCGGTGACCATTGTCGGATGGGCGGAGCCGCCGCACTACGATGCCGCCACACACAAGCTTTACTGGGCGAAAGAGCTCGCGTTCGGCGATGAGGAGCACACGCTCAACTACTGCATTCGCGCGCTGGGCCGGCGCGGTGTGCTCGAGCTCAACGCGGTGGCGCACATGGACCAGCTCGACGAGATACACGCCACCACACCGGCCGTGCTGAGTTCCATCGAGTTCAACCAGGGACACCGCTACGCGGATTTCATCAAGGGCAAGGACAAGATCGCCGAGATCGGGCTGGCGGGTCTGATCGTGGGCGTCGCTGCCAAGGCGGGCTTCTTCAAGGCGCTGTTGGTCGCACTGGTTGCGCTCAAGAAAGTGATTATCGTGGGACTCGTCGCGCTGATCGCATTCCTGAAGCGCTTTTTCGGGCGCAAGAACGCGAAGGTATCGGGCCGTACCGCCTAGGTTCCGGTTTTCGCGGTCCGGCTCTTCCACAAGGCGGCGTCCTGGGCGCGGCCTTCCTTCTCGTAGAGTTTTTCCAGCGACGCGGCGCAGCGTTGTACGCCGGGGTGGTCCGCGCCCATGGTGGGCTCCAGGATGGCGTAGGCGTCGAGGAGCTGTTGTTCGGCTTCGCGGTCGCGTCCCACCGCCGCGAGCGCATTGCCGTAGTTCTGGAGCGTGATACCGGTGCCGAAAAATCCGGGCGGAAGCACCTTGCGGCTGGTCTTCGCCGCCTTCTCCAGAATACGCACGGCTTCGTCGTTCTTGCCCTGCGCCAGGTAGCACTTTCCGAGGTTGCTCATCGTGGTCAGGATCTCGGGGTGTTCTTCGCCGAGATTCTTGCGCGTCACTTCGTAGTCTTCCAACATGAGCGGTTCGGCCAGACTGGGACGTCCGGTGCGGTTGTAGATGACGGCCAGATTGTTCACCGACTGCATGGTATGCGCATCGTGCTCACCGAGCGCTTTGCGCCGGCGCGCCAGCACGTCGACGCTTGCCGATTCGGCCTCTACCATGCGTCCATCCTGCACCATGAGCCACGCGTAATTGGCTTCCGCCGCGAGGGTGACGCGGTCGTTCATGCCGAACTTGCGGCGCGACGGCGGAATGACCCGGGTAAACAGCGAGTCCGCTTCCTTGAACTTCCCGATGTCCGTGTACACCATGCCCAGATCGTTTTCAGCCGCCATGGTGAGCGAGTCCTCGGCGCCGAGGGCGTGCGTGCGGTAGTCGATGACCTCGCGCAGCAGCGGCTCGGCCTTGTCGGGCTGCGTCGCAAGCACGTAAAGCAGGGCGAGCGATGCGCGCGCGTCGTTGGCGGCACGCGAGCTCCTGCCGTACGCGCTGTCGCACAGGGCCACGGTCGAGACAAGCGTGGTCTCCGCACGATCCAGCATGCCCAGCGCCAGATAGGTGTCGCCGATGGACTGGCGCATCTGCACGCGAATGGCGGGCTGTTTCGCAAAGCGCGTCTCGGCTGCAGTGAGCGCTCGCGCCAGCACATTCCTGTCAATGACGCCGAGCGCGACATCGGTGGTGCTGATTTCTTTCAGACTTGCATCGAAGTTGGCGAGCGTCCTGGAAACTTCCGCTTCGCTCGCGCCGCGGTCGTGCATGGCGCTCTGCAATCTCTCCTGCAAGCTGCCCGCGAGGTCCACGCCCATCTGGTTGGCGTCGATCTCGCTGAGCATCCTGCGCTGAAAGTCGACGACGGCTTCGGTGCTCCGGCGTGCTTCCTCGGCCGCGCGGCGCTGCGCGGAGGCGCGCAATCCGAACGTGGTCGATGCAATCACGCCGGCGACAAGCGCCAGCACGGTGGCCAGAATGCCTCCCACCAGGGCGCGTCTGCGGCGCGCAAACTTCCGCAACTGATAGATGGTGCTCGGCGCCCGCGCCAGAATCGGTCGCGAATCGAGATAGCGCTCGACGTCCTCGGAAAACGCGGCCGCGCTGTTGTAGCGCGACGCCGCGTCCTTCGCCAGCGCTTTGCCGGTGATGGTCTCGAGGTCGGTGTCGGGTTTCCAGTCGGCGGGCCACACGCGCTTGAACGGGACGGGCGCGCTCTCGCAGATGTGACGCACGATGTCGACCAACGAACCCGTCCGGGTATCGTAGGGAAGGAGGCCCGTCAGGATTTCGTACAGGATGACGCCCAGCGAGTACACGTCGCTGCGCACATCGATTTCGGCCGAATCGCCGCGGGTCTGCTCCGGGCTCATGTATGCAAGCGTCCCCTTGATCACCCCGATCTCGGTGACGGTGGTCGCGTTCACGTCGGTTTCGGTGATGCGCGCGAGTCCGAAATCCAGGATCTTGACCGCCGGGATCGCGTCCGGCGTGGTGCCCTCGTCTTCCGCCATCACAATATTGGACGGCTTCAGATCACGATGGATGACGCCGCGCTGGTGCGCGTAATGAACTGCTTCGCAGATGGACTGAAACAGGCGCAGGCGAAAACGGATTTCGCTCTTGTCGCGCGGAGCGCCGCGCGCGCGCAGGAATTCCCCGAGGTCGCGGCCGCGCACCAGCTCCATGGCGAAGAAGTGTTCGCCGGTGTCTGTGCGGCCGGCGTCGTAGATGGCGCCGATGTTGGGATGTTTCAAGCGCGCGAGTGATTCCACTTCGCGCTGGAACATGCGCACGCGCTCTTCGTCCACGAACGGCCCGCCGCGCATCACCTTGAGGGCCACGCGCCGGCGTGGATTGTGCTGCTCGGCCTCGAACACCGTGCCCATGCCGCCTTCGCCGAGCTTGCCCACGATGGCGTAGGGACCGATGGCGGTGAGCCCGGCGGGGACGCCGTGGCCGGCGGCTCCACCCGTGATCGTCTCCGCGTTGTCGAGCGGCGCCTGGGATTTTGGTTTGAAGCGGTCTCCGGCGGAATCTCCCGAGGGGGACTCTGGGACGTTCGTCATGGGTTAGTTGCCACCGATCGTGCCGGCGCTGAGGCGCGCCTCGAGGTCTTTCGGATTCCAGTCGAAGCTCTTGAGCTCGAGCTTCGACGTGAGGGTCTCGCCCGCGTAGGTGGTCTCCTTCATCGCGACGAGAATCCCGTCGACCTTCTTGAACCCGTCGTAATCCGCGGCGAACTCCATCGGCTGTGGCGCTTCCATCGCGGTCACCGCGCGCATGATTCGATACGACCTGGGATCGACGTGGTAGTCGATGTGGAGTCCGTCTTCGATGGCCAGCCGCAGCACGATGCGGCCGTCCTGGTCGGGTTCCTGGAGCGCGATCTTGTCCGCTTGCTCGACGAGGCGGAGGGGCACGTCGAGGCGCACGGACTGCAATCGCATCGCCATTAATTTCATTGGGTTGGCAGGCTCTAGTGAGTCGTCGCTGGAACCGCTCCAGCCGGCGCTGCCGGAGGTCACGCGGATCTCGGTGTGGTCGGGGTAGACCAGGGTGAGTCGCAAGCGGTCGGGCCGCCCGAACCAGCGCTCGGCCTCGATGGTCTGGTTGCTCATGGCCGCCCACTGTTCGCCGTTCGCGTGGTAGCCGTTGATCGAGCGCAGCTTCTTCTCTCCGCCGTACGCTTTCACCACCTGCGCCACCACCTCCGCAACCGTCGGCGGCTCTTTGGCGGAGGATGCGGTAACCGTAATGAAAAGGATGATGGCCGTCAGCGAGAGTCGGTGAAGCATGACTCCTTTATAGCATAGCTCGACGGGCACGTGGTAACTCCCGACGGCGGGCAATCGCTTCCTTGTAAATCACCTATACAAACAACCCTGTAGAAGGTGCTATGATCGATATCTGCGCAGTACCCGTTAAAAAGGGCTCAGATTACCCGTTAACTCAAGCCTGAAAGGGAGTCCCATGAGAAACAACGGACGGGTAGGGGTTACTGTATTACTACTCGCGTTGAGCGTCGCGACAGTCATAGCGATGTCGCCGGCTCACACGTTTGACTCAGCTGTACAATCCACCTTCGCTTCGAATCCCAGTGCCGACGGCATGAAGATTTATCTGGATGACGAAGGCAATGTCACTTCCACACCGACCGACGAAGCCGTCACCCAGCTGGATCCCGATATGGCGAACCTGCTGCGTCACGACAGTGAAGGTCTGCAGGAAGTCGCAATTCCGAATGGCGGATATTTCCTCGATACCGACGGTCGCTACGGTGATGTGATGGTCTTGCGCATCGACGAGAACGGCAAGAAAGTCATTTGCCAGAACGACGAAGCCAAAGTCATCAACGCCATGAACGACAAGACCCCGACCGGGTTGGAGGTGAAGTAATGCGACGCATTCTGGTATTGACCATGCTTCTTACGCTCGCAGTTGCTTCTGTCTCCAATGCCACGACCATTCTGATCAACAACCAGGACGGTCCGAACGAAGGTCTCAATGACACGACGCCGGCCGCGCCGGTGGGTGGCAATCCGGGCACGACCCTCGGTCAGCAGCGCCTGAACGTGTTTCTGAAGGCTGCCGACATCTGGGCCGGTCTGTTGCCTGACAACGTGACCATCGTCGTCAACGCGAAGATGGATCCGCAGACGTGCACGACAACGAGCGCCACGCTGGGCTCGACGTCGAACAACGGTCTGTACCGCGACTTCGCCGGCGCTCCGCTGGCAGGCACGTGGTATGTCATGGCCGAAGCCAACAAGCTCGCGAATGCCGATCTTGATGCCGGCGCTCTCAACGACATGAACATCACGTTCAACAGCAACTTGAACGGTCAGCTCTCGTGCTTGAACGGTGTGGGCTGGTACTACGGTTTCGACGGCAACGAAGGAACCAACACCGAGCTCCTGCCGGTGTGTCTGCACGAAATGGGCCACGGTCTCGGCTTCACGTCGAGCCTGGGTGCCACGGGTGCGGAGCCGGGCGGTCTCAATCCGTTCCCGACCGTGTTCGAGCGCTTGATGCACGACAACACGACCAACAAGCAGTGGGATGTCATGACGAACGCGGAGCGCGCTGCTTCGGCGATCAATCCCAACAACGTCGTGTGGACCGGTGCCTGCGTGACGGCGCATTCGCCGTTCGTGCTCGTCGGCCCCCCGACGATGTGGATCAACTCCGGCGGTCCGCTGGCGGCGACCTACGGCACGGGCACCGCGAACTTTGGTCCGCCCACGTACAGCGTCACGGGCAACCTTGTGTTGGCCGACGACGGCGTCGTGCCCACTTCGGATGCCTGCACGGCGCTCGTCAATGGCGGCGCGATCAACGGTAACATCGCGGTCATCGACCGCGGTACGTGTACCTTCGTCATCAAGGCGCTCGCGGCACAGAACAACGGTGCCATCGCCTGCGTCATCGTGAACAATGCGGCCGGTCCGGCGCCTGGTCTCGGTGGCTTTGACGCGTCCATCAATATCCCGACCTGCAGCGTATCGCAGGCGGATGGTGCGCTCATCAAGGCCGCGATGCTCAATGGTCCGGTCAACGTGACGCTCGGTTTCAACAACGCGGCACCGGCCAAGGCCGGCGCGGATGCGCTGAACCATGTCCAGATCTTCACGCCGAATCCCTTCCAGAGTGGTTCGTCGCTGTCGCACTGGGACACCAGCGCGTATCCGAACCTGTTGATGGAGCCTGCGATCAACAACAACCTGCACGATACCGTGGACCTGACGTTCTGGGCCTTCGGGGATATCGGTTGGCATGACGTCTGCCAGAATCCGGTGCCGGTTGCCATCACGTCGTTCAACGCCCGCCCGACCAACGGTGGCGTTTCGTTGAGCGCATCGTTCTTCTCGACGCTCTCCGACGCGAAGTTCGTCAACGTGTACCGTGCCAACGGTCGCGAAGAGAACTTCACGACGCTGACGACGGTGAACGCTCCCAGCAACGGCAAGTTCTCGTACCTCGATGAGACGGCGGTCGCCGGCGGTTCGTACCGCTACAAGATCGGCGTCATCGAAGGTGACAACGAATACATGTCGCCCATGGCGGACATCCGCCTCCCGGGTGCCAAGGTGACGTTGTCGCAGAACGTGCCCAACCCCTTCAACCCGCAGACGACGATTCGTTTCACGCTTCCGCAGAACGAACGCGTCGCGCTCGCGATCTACAATGCCAACGGTCAGTTGGTCAAGACGCTGGCGTCGGGCGAGAAGGCTCGCGGCACCTACGACATCACGTGGGACGGCCGTGACTCGAAGGGCAACTCGGTCAGCTCGGGCGTGTATTTCTATCGCCTCAGCGCCGGGAAGTTCAGCGAGACCAGGAAGATGGTGCTTCTGAAGTAAGTTCCGACTTACTGCATTAGCGGCACTCGAGGGACGCCCGGGCTTCACGGCCCGGGCGTTCTTTTTGCGCCCGGTCAGTATCCGTCTACAGGGTTCAGGCGGTCGAATAGGGGCCTTACCCTTAGGCAACTCGACCGATTTCGGACCTCCTGTTGGCTCATTAGATTGACTGTGTGCTGAGCCGTTACAGTTACTCAGCCGACAGGAGGACGAAACATGATTTGGTCTCCCACACAGATTCGTGCGGGCCGGATTGCGGCCACGCTGGCAGGCTTCTCTCTGGTTGTTTTTACCGGCGCCTGCAGCCGCTCGCAGCAGTCCAAGGTGGAGAACGCCCGCGAGAACGTGCAGGAAGAGAAGCATGAGCTGGCCGAAGAGCGTCACGACGAAGCGCAGGATGTTGCCGCCGAGCAGAAGGACGCTCAGCATGACATCGCCGAGAAGCAGGAGGATGTCAACAAGGCCGAGCAGCATCTGAACGAGGTGCAGCATCAGGGAACGACCGAGTGGCAGAAAGACTGGTCGGATTTCAGCGATTCGGTGAACAAGAAGGTCGTTGACAACGACAAGCTGATCGCCGACAAGCGCAACGAGCTGGCCAACAACACCTCGGCCATGCACGACGAGTTCAAGAAAATGATCGACGATGCCGAGCATCGTAACCACGACTTCCGCGATCGCGTGCGGGATTACAAGTACGAGACGAAGGAAGGCTGGGATCAGTTCAAGAACGACATCAACAGTGGACTCGATGCGGTGGCCTCGAGCATCAAGAGCATCGACATCAAGTAGAGCATCATCCACCGTGCGAAAAAGACCGCTTCATGACGAGGCGGTCTTTTTTGTACCCTTGCCGGCATGAAAGCCAACCTGCTCCAGGAGTCACGCAAGCTCTCGCGCCCGTATTGCATCGGCACGGGCGCCAAATTCAGGCTCCGCGATCACGACCCGCGCGACACCGGGTCGTTCACCGAGGAGGATCGGCCGCGCGCCGCCGAGGCGCTGCAGGCGGGCGTCCAGCTGCTCGCCGAGATGCAGGACCGGCTGTTCGCGCAGGACCGCTACGCCGTGCTCATCGTGATCCAGGCCATGGACGCGGCCGGCAAGGACAGTGCCATCAAGCACGTCATGTCGGGGGTCAATCCGCAGAGCTGCGAGGTATCGTCCTTCAAGGAGCCCACTCCCGAGGAGCTCGACCACGATTTCCTGTGGCGCTGCGCCAGGCGACTGCCGCCGCGCGGTCACATCGGCATCTTCAACCGCTCTTATTATGAAGAGGTCCTCGTCGTTCGCGTCCACCCGGAGTATCTCCTGAGCCAACGGCTGCCGAGTGAGCACGGAAAGAAACTGTGGGACCAGCGCTACAAGGACATCCGTCATTTCGAGCGCTATCTGTCAAACAACGGCACCGTGATCCGAAAGATATTTCTGAACGTTTCGCAGGCGGAGCAGAAGAAGCGTTTCCTCGAGCGGCTCAACAACCCGGAGAAGAACTGGAAATTCTCGGCCGCCGACGTGACCGAACGCGCGCACTGGAAGCAGTACATGGAAGCCTACGAGGACGCCATCCGGGAGACAGCGGCACCGCATGCGCCCTGGTACGTTGTGCCCGCCGACAACAAGTGGTTCACGCGCATCGTGGTGGCGTCCGCCATCGTGGATGCGCTCGCCTCACTCGATCTCGACTATCCCAAGGTGACGGGGGACAAACTCAAGGATTTCGCGGCCGCGAAAAAAGCGCTGCTGGCGGAAGGGAAGTCCACGCGCCGGCGCTGAGCGTGCGACGAACGAGGTGGTATGGAATATCGCTCGAAGACCAGTTTTCTGGGATTGCCGCTGGTTCACATAGCGCTTGGTTCCGCTCGTCCCGGTGAGCCCTACCGTCGCGGCATTGCGACGGGTTGGATTGCGATCGGCGACATTGCGCGCGGTGTGCTGGTCGCGAGTGGGGGCATCGCCATCGGCGGCATATGCATCGGTGGGGTCGGGCTGGGCCTGATTTCGTTTGCCGGGCTGTCGATTGGAGCGCTCGCCTTCGGAGGTCTCTCGCTGGGTTACTACGCGGTGGGCGGAGCGGCTTTTGCGTGGCAGGTCGCGATCGGCGGGCTCGCCGTGTCACACGCCTATGCGCTGGGAGGCACCGCACACGCACCGCATGTGGTCACGCCCCAACCGGGCGGGCCCTTTCCCATGTCATCGATCCCGCACGCGCCGTTTCGTACCTCGGATGCATTCATCCTGGCGGTGCTCCTGTTCGCCGTATTCGTGTTTACCCTGACCATTCGCCAACACCGAAGGGAGTAACATGTCATCCATTCTCGGCATTCATCACATCACGGCCATGGCGGGTGCGCCGCAGGAGAACATCGACTTCTACACGCGCACGCTCGGGCTGCGCCTGGTCAAGCGCACAGTCAATTTCGACGATCCCTACACGTATCATTTCTATTTCGGAAACGAGAGCGGAGAACCCGGCACCATCCTCACCTTCTTTCCATGGGGCGCCTCGTCGCTGCGCGGGCGCCACGGCACGGGGCAGGTCGAAGGCAGTGCCTTTTCGATCCCGGCCGGCTCGAGCGACTTCTGGATCGAGCGGCTGGCGTCGCGCGACGTGGTCTTCGACGGTCCCGAGGCGCGCTTCGGTGAAACCGTGATCACGGTGCGTGATACCGACGGTGTGGTGCTCGAGCTCGTGGAGAGCAGCGATGCTCGCCCGGGGTGGGCCAACGGCGAGATACCGCTGGAGCATTCCATCCGCGGATTTCACCACGCCACGCTTTCACTCGAAGGGTACGAACGAACGTCGGAGCTCCTCGGCGTCCTCGGATTCACCAAACACAGTGAAGCCGGGAACCGCTTTCGCTTTGTGTGTGGCGACGGCGCGCCCGGGAAGATCATCGATCTGTTGTGCGAACCGGACCGCATGCGCGGAACCATGGGCGTGGGCGTGGTGCACCACATCGCGTTTCGCGCCGCGAACGATCGTGAGCAGGTCGCGCTGCGGGATACGCTGCGTGATGCCGGCTCCGACG